>CAJOKY010000021.1 GCA_905235425.1 uncultured Selenomonadaceae bacterium | reverse complement strand
CCGCGGTTTTCTCCTTACCGTTTACGGTTTTGAAACAAGACCAAGAGAGTGAAATAAACTGCGGTGAAAATCGTCCCCGCGGTTTTCTCCTTACCGTTTACGGTTTTGAAACTTAAAAACTATATAGAATCATTCGACACATTAAGTGCCGCACCCCGCGGTTTTCTCCTTACCGTTTACGGTTTTGAAACCTGTTAGAATGGTCTGATGAAGCTGAGAACAATCCGTTCCCCGCGGTTTTCTCCTTACCGTTTACGGTTTTGAAACTTCATCAGTAAGTTAAAGTGTTCTGCATCTCTACGGGCATCAACCCGCGGTTTTCTCCTTACCGTTTACGGTTTTGAAACCTGCTCTTAATGCTCTTGTAGGGTCATCACAGAAATGAATATCCCGCGGTTTTCTCCTTACCGTTTACGGTTTTGAAACTGTCTGCCCTTCGGCCAGTATACTGACTCCTCTAGAGAACCCCGCGGTTTTCTCCTTACCGTTTACGGTTTTGAAACGAGGAAACAAGAATGTTATTGATTAATGATATTCATAGTCCCGCGGTTTTCTCCTTACCGTTTACGGTTTTGAAACTTGATCTATGAGGCCATGTCTTACTATCATCAATCCCGCGGTTTTCTCCTTACCGTTTACGGTTTTGAAACTATGTAATTAAATCTGAGGTTGCCCGTTGATGAACCCCGCGGTTTTCTCCTTACCGTTTACGGTTTTGAAACGTGAAGGGTCATGCGCCCCTCTTTCTTCATATTTCTGCCCGCGGTTTTCTCCTTACCGTTTACGGTTTTGAAACGCCAGAATATTTTCGACTTCGATAACATCAAGATTTCTCCAACCCGCGGTTTTCTCCTTACCGTTTACGGTTTTGAAACAGCAAGAACGTACACAGCTTCTTGAACAGATGAATCCTCAACCCGCGGTTTTCTCCTTACCGTTTACGGTTTTGAAACCGATCACTGCCGCCTTTGTTTCGTTCAGAATCCAATCCCGCGGTTTTCTCCTTACCGTTTACGGTTTTGAAACTTAGATTCAGATGATGCACGTGGACGGATATCATTGTCATCACCCGCGGTTTTCTCCTTACCGTTTACGGTTTTGAAACCAGTAAGATATCTTAATACATTCTTTCCTGTAACAACTCCCGCGGTTTTCTCCTTACCGTTTACGGTTTTGAAACCGGCTGAGTCATCACTAGCATCATTCTTTCTAAACTGCCCGCGGTTTTCTCCTTACCGTTTACGGTTTTGAAACGAAATCCAAGTCATCGAGGATCTTGTTACTTATATATCTCCCGCGGTTTTCTCCTTACCGTTTACGGTTTTGAAACTCTCTACGTAAGAGTAGTTGATATTAGAGTAGTCATAGTCCCGCGGTTTTCTCCTTACCGTTTACGGTTTTGAAACTTAAAACACTTCCTTTCAATATACATCTGTTGAACTTTCTTCTTACCCGCGGTTTTCTCCTTACCGTTTACGGTTTTGAAACGACTTGACAATGTCAGCATTAGCTAAGCCAGCCTGAATCCCGCGGTTTTCTCCTTACCGATGTTAGCAGTTAGCAATTAGCTGTTAGCTATTAGCAAGTAGCAAATTTTGACAACGTCGAAATAGGTAAGGCGCGCAAGGACGCGCGCTCCGTCCGCGCCATGAGCGTGACGCGAATGCAGCGGACATGTTTTCTTTGTTTCTTTCTTTTGCGCCAAAAGAAAGTTAATGACAATTCTCTTTACCGTTTATGGTCTATGAGAATTAAGAATTAAAAAGCCGCAGATTTTGACAACGTCGCAGTAGCAGGAGGCGCACACGGACGTTGCTTTTGCGCCAAAAGAAAGTTAGTCTAAATTCTTACCGTTTACGGTTTATGAGCAATAAAAAACCCGTCGCATAACGGCGGGTTTTTAGTTTGTATATATCGATCAGCTGATTTCTTCGTCGGTAAGATAACAGGCAGGGTCTGACGCCCAAAAATTTCCGGTAACGGCTTCGGCGCGAGTGCGAAAATTGCCGTTGCAACAGTTCAAATATTTACACGTTGCACAGCGTCCTTGAAGTAGCGGCTTGCGATTTTTAAGCCCTGCCAAAATTTCATTTGAAGTGTCTGTCCAAATGTCGCCGAATTTTTTATCGCGCACATTGCCGAAAGTATGATGTTGCGTGAATTGGTCGGGGTGTACATAACCGGCGGGATCGACTTCACCAAACGCAATGCCGGAGCGGTTGCCGCCGTTCATTGAAATAAATTTTTTAATCTGCGCGGCAGTGTCGTTGTCACCTTCCGACAAAGTTTTAAGATAACAATAAACGCCGTCGCAGTGATTATCAACGGTTAAAATCTCCTTCTCAAGCCCGCGCCTTTCAAAATCTTTCGTACGCGAAATAATTTTATCCATAGCTTGACGCGATTCGGCAGGCGTTAAATCTTCGTCAACCATTTGACTGCCACGCCCTGAATAGACAAGGTGATAAAAACAAACGCGATTAATTTTTTCAGCCTCTATGAAGTCAAAAATTTTATCAAGCTCCATAAAATTATGGCGGTTAATCGTGAAACGAAGACCTACGCGCTGTCCTACGGCTACACAATTTTTTATGCCGTTCATCGCACGTTGAAAAGCGCCTTCCACGCCGCGAAATTTATCGTTTACCTCCGCAATGCCGTCAAGCGAAATTCCCACATACCCTACGCCGATATTTTTAATGCGCGCGGCAACTTCACGAGTGATTAAAGTTCCGTTAGTCGAAAGGGTAGGGCGAACTTTTTTAGACGCCGCGTACTTTGCAAGCTCAAAAAAATCTTGACGCATTAAAGGTTCACCGCCGGAAAAAAGTAACACGGGAACTTTAAATTCGGCAAGATCATCTATAAATTTTTTAGCCTCGTCGGTAGTCAATTCGTCACGATAAATTTTAGCGTCAGAGTTCATATAGCAGTGACGGCATTTTAAATTGCAAGTGCGTGTTGAGTTCCATACAACAACGGGACCGATACCTTCTGCCGCGCCGCTTGTCATTCGGTGTGAATTTTTCGTGTAGCGTAAACTGTCACCAAAATAATTTTTTGCAAATAATAATTTTGTTAAGCTAATCATAATTCAAATTTTGTTTTTATAATAGTCATCAATAATATACTGCGCGATTTTTTCTGCCGCGCCGTTATGAAGTTCGTGCATTTCATTTATAATACGTCGGCGCTCATCTTTCAGCGGGTCTTCGCCGGATAAAAGCATTTCCAAATATTTTTCGACTTCTTCCCATGTACTAGCTTTGTATAGAGCCGGTTCAACCAATTTGCTGTCACCGAATAAATTATAACCACTTTCACAATAGATAATCGGATTGCCCGTCAAAAAGTACAGCGGAATTATAGACGTTATATCAGCTATCATTATGTCAGCTCGCGCAAACGCAGACTTCAAAGAATCGTGTTCATCAAGATAGATATCATTTTCATGCAAACTTTTTTTGTAACGTTGAACTTCTTCCTCCGTCATTCTGTTTTCTTTAACCATTGTCGGCAAAAGTAAACGGTGCGGTCGAAGATTCATTTTCAAATTCGGATATTTTTTTCTGAGTGCAACAAAATTATCTTTGTACTCTATGAAATGACTGCCGCCCATAGCTTGCATATAAGTCCAACGCGGCGCCCACATTACTGATTTTCTCGGCTTGTTTAAATTTTTTTCAAATTCCGTCGCGAAGGTTTTACAAAAATCTTCGATTTCAGGACTTCCTAAACATACAAAGTGCTGATCGGAATTGTCAGCATTAGTATCATAAACTTGCCGCGAAACTTCCGCAATTCCTTCACAATCCGGAAAATAAAAATTCAAGTTATTAAAAAAATCATAGGTGCTGAGAGTAAAGCCAACGCCATTTTCAAAAATCATAACCCCGTAGGGAACATAACAAGTTTTTGAAAAACGAGCTACATTTTGACAGCGAACATTGGGCGGCAACAAAACTTCATACGGACGTTTATAAAAAACGTAATCCAAATGGAGCGGCTCTATATCTACCCCGCCCCGTTCGGTTACGGTCTTTATGATTGTCGTATTTTCATTTTGCCCGTAGTTTTCAAACATTTCAGCCTGCGCCTTGATATATCTTTCGTCATTGGCGTCGAAGGGTTGACCGAGATTATAATTTTCATATGGCGGCACGGCGAGTAAGTAAACGTCGATATCATTTCTTTTACGTATAGCTTCATAAACCGGAGTAAGTTTGTCTAAGTCACCGCCTTGACAAATAAATCCGACGCGAATCTTTTTGGCGTGTAACTTTTCAATGATATCATTGACTTTAGCCGTAATTCTTTTAGCACCGATTGAGTTTAAAGCGTCCATGCGGCAAAATTCTCTGCCGTCCTGCAAATTCCATGAAAAAGCGTCAATCAAATGGAAAGGCATAATTTTCTTTGCACGATACAGCATCGCATCGAGTTCAGAAATTAATTCTTGCGGGAATAAACTTTTGTAGAAAATATGCACGGGCATTTTTACGACAATCGGCGTTACATTGTGTTCGCGGCAAAGTTTTAAGCAGTCCATAAAAATTTCGGTGTTACTCTGCGCGACGGTGAGATATTTTTCAGCGTCCCAATGTCTGGCGTCACTGCGTACGCCCAAAACAGATTCTTGCATAAGCGGATGATTATTAATCTTTTTTTCTTCCAATGGGTCGGCAAAATTTAAATTGGAATATTGACCGACATGCGCCGAGTAGTTGTCATTAGATAATTTGTAGACATTTAAAAAATTTTCTTCAAACAGCGCCGCCATTGCGTCATCAGTCAGCGGAAATTTCATCTGCCCTTTGAAAATTGAATAGTAAGAAAGACTTTGCCATTTATCGGCAGTTTCAGCTAAATCATAGCGCAGACAGTACGGCGACAGACCGATAATCGCATACTTAATTTTATTATTCGGCGCAGTCAGTGCCACTTTAAACCAAAGGTAGGAAATTTTTAAATCTTGATATTTTGAGGCAATATTGGCAGTCTTTACGCCAAATTCATCGGCATTAAATCCCATAAGCGCCGCGAAGTCACCTACAATAACCGATTCATAATCCGAAATTTTATTTTGCAGACCGACGGCAAGTAAAACTTTTTTTACATAATCGTCATTTAAAATGAAATCAACGTCAATGATTCGTGCAGGATCTATGCCAATTTCCGTGAACTGATTGACGGCAAAATTTCCCTGCGTGAAGATATAATCCCACTTCGCCGAAAAAAGACTGCCGATAAGGTTTTGGGTGTCAGCAAAAATAAATTCAGTGGACTTATTGAGGTACGGTAACAAATTTTTGAAAGTAGCCTCGTCTTTTAAAAATACAATTACGCGCATTGTTACACCTGCTTAAATGGAAATGGAATTTTACTTGTGACTTTTATAATAATCGTCAATAATGTATTGCACGATTTTTTCAGCCGCGCCGTCATGAAGTTTATGCATTTCCTTGATAATACTTCTACGCTTGTCTTTAAGCGGGTCTTCTCCGGATAAAAGCATTTCCAAATATTTTTCGACTTCTTCCCAACTATTAGCTTTGTATAGAGCCGATTCAATCATTTTGTTATAGCCGAATAAATTATAGCCACTTTCACAATAAATGATAGGATTGCCGGTCAAGAAGTACAACGGCATAATCGAAGTTATATCAGCTATCATTATGTCAGACTGTTTAAAGGCTTTTTTTAAAGAATCTTTTTCATCCAAATAAATATCATTATCTTTTAAGGTATCTTTATACTGCTGAACTTCTTCTTCAGTCATTCGTTTAGTGCCAATTAATTTATCAAAAAGGTTTCTGTGAGGACGAACAATCATTTTCAAATCGGGGTATTTTTTTCGGATTAATGTAAAATTATCCTTGTACTCCATGAAATGAGTGCCGCCAATTAAATGATGATCAGTCCAACGCGGCGCCCACATAACAGACATTCTTTTTTTGGTTAAGTGATCTTCAAATTCGTATTCGAAAGTTTTGATGTACTCTTCTATTTCAGGACTGCCTAAATAAAGAAAATGCTGATCAGAATTTTCCAAATCCGTTTTATATTGAGTTCGCGCGGTTTCGGCAAATTCTTCACAATCTAAAAAGTAAAAATTTAAGTTATTGAAAAAATCAATGTGATTTAACGTAAAGTTTACGAAGTTTTCTTGAGGAGCTACACAATATGGTAAATAGCAAGTTTTGGCAAAACGCGCTACATTTTGGCATTGTACATTCGGCGGCAATAAAACTTCATAAGGTCGTATGTAAAAAACATAATCAAAATGATAAGCCTCAAGGTCAACTGCACCACTTTCTATGAGAATCTTTACAATCGTTGTATTTTCATTGTCATCGTAATTTTTGTGCAGTAATCTGTACGATAAAATATAGTCTTCATCATCGGCTTCAAAAGGCTTGCCAATATCAGCATCTTCATGTGGCGGTGCCAAGAGTATATAAACATCGGTATCTTTTCTTTGGCGTATCAAGTTATATATCGGCAATAATTTACCCAAGTTACCGCCTTGAGAAAGTATTGCAATTTTTATTTTGGTTTTCCAAATACTTCTAAAAAGAGCATTTACGACTTGAGTAAGTCTTTTGGCACCTCGTGCGTTTAAAGAGTCTATTCGGCAAAAATCTATTGTGTCCATCATATTCCACGAAAAGGCATCTATCAAGCGAAATTGCTCAAATTTTTTTGCACGATAAATCATTGATTCCTGTTCGGAATAAAGTTCTTTTGAAAAAATCGTTTTGTAAAAATAATGCACCGGCATTTTTACTACAATGGGCGTGACGTTATGTTCGCGGCAAAGTTTTAAACAGTCCATAAAAATTTCACTGTTTCTCTGCGCAGCATGAAAATATTTTTCTGCCTCCCAATTTCTTATATCAACCCTTACACCCTGTGAATCTTCTTGTATCAGATTTCGCTCATAGAATTGCTTTTCACCTAAAGGATCGGCAAAATTTAAATCGGCATATTGTTCCGCATGATTAGTGTAATCGCCATTGGATAATTCGTACATGTTCAAAAAATTTTCGTCGAATAACGCCGACATTACGTCATCTGAAAGCGGAAAATTCATCTGCCCCTTGAATATTGAATAGTACGCAAGACTTTCCCATTTGTCCGAAGATAAAGATAAATCATAGCGCAGACAACACGGAGAAAGTCCGATAACCGCGTACTTAATTTTACTGTTCCGCGCAGTCAGTGCCGATTTAAGCCACAGGTATGACACTTTAAAATCTTGATATTTTGAAGCAAGATTGACAGTCTTCATAAGAAATCTATCGGCATTAAATCCCATGATTGCCGCGAAGTCACCTACAATAACCGTTTCAAAATCTGAAATTTTATTTTGCAGACCGACGGCGAGAAAATTTCTCTTGGCATATTCGCCGTTTAAAATGAAGTCTACGTCAATGATTCGCGCAGAATCTATATCAAAATCAGATAACTGTTTGACAAAATCGCCTTGCGTGAAGATATAATCCCAATTTGACGCTAAAACTTCAGAAATATTTTGAACGTCAGCAAAAATAATGTCCAGCGATTTATTAAGGTTAGGCAACAAGTTTTGGAAAGTAGCCTCGTCTTTTAAAAATACAATTACGCGCATTGTTACACCTACTTAAATATGAAAATTTTATCGAAATTATGTAGTGGCGGGAGGAGTATAATATTGGTCGGTATGTAAGTACTCATCCTTGACAACTTGACCGCCTTGATAGTATACACGGTAGAGTGAGTTACCGTCCATTTCAAGAGCTATGTCAGAGCCGTTTAAATCAGCCTTCGTACCCAAAACATAAACCGTAAGCGTGGAGCCGGTAGCATTAGCCGTAAGGTAAACTGGGTGCGGTAAATCGTTACGGAATTTAAAATCAATTTGACCGTCGGCAACAGTAGCGTCCCTGCCGTAACCTATATAAGTGGATTGGAAAAAGTGCGGCGTCCTTTCGGTAGGCGTTAAACCTGCCAGCAAAATCGCATTATAAAGAGTGGAGCTTACTTGACAAACTCCGCCGCCGTAATCGATATCCGGCTTGCCGTTTATGATGACGCCTGCCGGTTTATAACCTGCCTCCCAAGTACGCGGACCAACGGTAGTGTTGAAAGAAAATTCCCATCCGGTTTTTAAAATTTTATTAGAAATGGCGTTGGCGGCAATCCAAATATTATCACCGCGATCTCCGGGATAATAATAAGTGCTGTACTGACCTAAAATTGTATCAATATTTGCAATGTCTTCTGTTCTTATGAAAGGTTCAACGTCTTCAAGTTCAAGGTTAATCGGATTATTTGAAATGGCTAAATTTTCCAGCGGCTCTTTGAGTGATTCGGCTAATTTTTCTCTGTTAAGCTTTTTACCGATTGAACCGGCTATAGGCTCAATCATACCGTTTGCAGGATAAACATTGCAACGCGCATTCACCGGCTGTACGTCAACCTGCGCGGCGATATCGGCAATTTTTTGATTTAAAAGCTCCTCGTCGTAAAGCGCATTTAGTTTAACGTCACGTCCGCCGAAAAGACAGGCAGCTTGATCTGCAAAATCAGTAACCAGACCTTTACCGCGACCGTAACTTTCCGCCTCTGCAACGGCTTTGTCGATTTGCGGATTTAAATTAATTTCTTCCGGCAAAATTTGAAATTCGTTGCCGCCGTATGCAAGGGTAATGGGACGCATTTTGCTTTTGGCAGATTTTTGGAAAAAGTTTGTAGCCTGCTGAGAATTTAAGCCGCCTAAATCTTCGCCGTCATATTTTACGCCGGAAACAATTTTGCCGCTGTCTGCAATAGAATCTGATGCCGCCATTGCAATGCCGCCTGCCAATACCGCCGCCGCCGTCATTATCGGCAATCCCTTTGCTGAAAAAATTGTCTTAAAACTCCAATTCTCCAAATTTAGAATTTGCATTAACATTTTGCTCCTTTCATAAAAATTTTTTTAAGCTAAAGTCAGCTATTACTTTTTTGTTCCATAACCTCATTTTTAAATTTTTCTATAGTCAATTGAAATTTGTACGCCGTCAACGAAGTGCAAAGGTACGCGAGTAAATTTGCATTATCGCCGAATTTTTCTGCAAGCGCCTTTTGCAAAATGCTGTACATTTCATCAGGCGTCATCTTTATCATAAGCTTCATAACATTTTTATAATTCGTCTTTTCCCACATTTCAAGTAACACTTTTTGATAGTGCATATTTGACTTGAAAAAACTTTGACTGTTGAAAAAATTTGTCAAAAACTTTACGCCTTCAAGGTGGGTCTTAATCCAAAATATTAATTCGTCGTCCGTACTTCTAGCCGTTCTGCAAACAGAATCGCTGTTATTTTTTCGGTATATGTAAAGTGGGTACGGCACGCGCAGAAAACGTTTGGCGTTAGAGATTAATTGCAAGGTAAAAATCCAGTCTTGCGAAGTCGGCATATCGGGGAAGATAATTTTATTTTCGGTAACAATGTCGCGCAGGAAAAATTTTTGCCATATTGGCCAGCCAATTTCAATTTGCAAAAAACTTTCTATAAGTGCGTCAGTTTCATTTTCCAATTCAGGCTCTTCTACCAGGTTATCAATTTTCCCCATCCACGCTTGCAATTTTAAATCTTTTTCGTCAGGATTAATTTTGCCTTCTTCACTTTCCAATAAGTAGCCGCGCTCCATAAATACAACGTCGGCTTGAAAATCTTCCGCCGATTTATAAAGCGTCTCCAAAGTCGCGTCCAAAATTAAATCGTCATCGTCCATAACGTAAATATATTTTCCACGTGCATTTTCAATGCCGATATTTGAAGGTATACCGGCGCCGCCGGAATTTTTTTCAGTATGCAAAAGTTTAAGACGCTCATCAAACTTCGGAATAAAACTTTCAACTACGGCGCAACTTGAATCATTCGAGCAATCGTCAACCACAATAACTTCAAAATCTTGAAACGTCTGATTTAAAATACTCGTAAGACAAGCACCGATATATTTTTCGGCATTGTACAGCGGAATGACTACGGAAATGGCAGGCGTTGACGACATATTAACACTTCCTTTCAAAAAAATTTATACGGCAAATTCAACGGCATTTAAAATTTCTTTAGGGTGATGCACGATAATTTTTGCTCCGGCGTCGACAAGTTCACTTTCAGGACGAAATCCCCATGTCACGCCTACCGGTAAAAATCCCGCATTAATCGCCGTCTCCACGTCAACATAAGTATCGCCGAAGTATGCAACTTCTTGAGGCTTAACGTTTAATTTTTTCGCAACGGCAAGCGCGGTAGTGGGGTCGGGCTTTTTCGGTTTATCGCGTTCATCGCCTTGTATCGCGTCAAATTTTATCGGCGTCAAAATTTTTTCGGCAATTTCAACCGCCGCGAAATGCTGTTTATTGGTACAAATGCCGAGTGGAATTTTTTTTGCGTTGAGTTCGGCAAGCACATCAATAATGCCGTCATAAGGTTTAGTGCCTTCAATGGCATTACGCTGACAACAGGCGTCGTAATAATTCAGCGCCTGCATTAGAAATTCTCTGTCCTGCGCCTTGTCTTCGCCGAAAAGCAAAATCCTTTCCATTAACTTCATAGCGCCGTTACCTACAGCTAAACGAACTTCTTCAGAAGTTTTTGTCGGCAGATTAAAATGTTTTAGCATTTCATTGACGCTTTCTACAAGGTAAGACAACGTATCAACAAGAGTGCCGTCCATATCAAAAATTGCGGCGCGATATTGCATTAATGTCACCTCCGTGCCAGCTTAAAGATTATATATTTTAATTCTAAATTCTACTTTCTACCTTCTACCGTCTACCTTCTAAATTCTACTTTCTAAATTCTAAATTCTAAATTCTTAATTCTTAATTCAATTAAACGCTCCGCGTTGGGCTTGAATGGCAAAAGCCGCCTCCAAAATCTGTCTGCCGATAGGTACGGCACTTGTCGCACCGTAACCGCCATTTTCCACAATCACGGCAACACTCACGGTGGGATTATCAAAAGGCGCATAACCTACAAACCAGCCGTGATCCGCGCCCTGCGAATTTTCCGCCGTTCCGGTTTTACCGGCTATCTCGTACTGAAAACCTTCAAAATTGCGTGCGGCAGTACCTGTCTTTGTAACTTCATGCAAGCCGGCTTGAACCATTTGGATAATATCTTGACTAACGTCAAGCTCGCCTACAAGTTCCGGCGTGAACTCTTTGATAAGTTCGCCGTCCTGCGTAACAATTTTTTTCACTACGTGCGGACGAAATCTTTTACCGTTGGCGGCAATTTCCCCCATAACCATTGACGCTTGCAACGGCGTAACCAAATTAAAGCCTTGACCAATCGCCGCGTCCATTATTTCAGACAAATAAAATTCGTCGTGATAAACTTCCCATTTATACTCTTTCCAATCGGCAAGTCCGGGCGATTCGTACGGCAGATCAATTCCTGTCGGTGAACCGAGTCCGAACATCTGCGCGTACTTTTCCAATAAATCAGCGCCTAAACGGTTACCCATTTCATAAAAGTAAACATTATCTGAATGTGCCAGCGCATTGTGAAAATCAAGCCACCCCAATGCCTCGCCGCCTGCGTTTCCTTTTGGTACGAGCCAGTGTTGACCGCTGTCAAAAATCATTTCATCAGGCGCAACTTTGCCGGTAGCAAGCGCGGCGGTGCCGGTTACAATTTTAAACGTCGATCCGGGCGGATATTCACCGGTTATGGTTTTGTTATCCATAGGGTGATAGGGATTAGTATTAATCGCGTTCCAATCTTTGGTTGAAATGCCGTGCGCAAAAAGATTAGGATCAAATGCAGGACGTGATACCATCGCCAAAATTTCGCCGTTTTGCGGATTTAAAACAACGGCGGCGGCGGCGTGAGCACTAATTTCACTTAGCATTTTATCAACGGCTTGCTCGGCGGCAACTTGTAAATCTCTGTCAATCGTCAAAATTAAATCGTAGCCGGGTGTCGGTTCCTTCTTGCCTAAAATCTGTACCGGCTTACCGCCAACGTCAACCTCAACCTGTTCACCGCCGTCAACGCCGCGAATATATTTATCGTAAACCCGCTCCAAGCCGAATTGACCTACAATGTCGCCGGATTTATAGCCTTGATCCTTTTTAGCCTCAAGTTCCGCGTCTGAAATTTCGCTTACGTAGCCTAATGTATGTGCGCATTCCTGCTTAAGGATATAATTTCGTATCGGCTGAACTTCAATGACGACGCCGGGATAATCGTACTTTTGCTCCTCGATAATAGTCACAATGTCAGGCGTCACGTCGGATTTTATTCGTATTGGGTCAAAGCTGTAGTGAACTGAAATTTTTCGTTCGATCTCTTCAATCGGTACATTTAAAAGTTTTGAAATGCGTGAGACGACTTCAGGGGATATCGGCTCGGTTAAAGGTAAAAGCGACACTACGAAGCCTGGTCTGTTTGTTACAAGGAGTTGACCGTTTCGATCGAAAAAAGTTCCACGCGGAGCTACGGAAGGAATTATTCTTATTCGGTTACCGTCTGCAAGGCGTGCATAATATTCGCCGTCGTAAATTTGCAGGTGACCGACACGTGCCGCCAATATAAAAATAACCAACATCATAAGTGTTGCCAAAATCGTCAGGCGACCGTTGTATTCTTCGCCGTTGTTGTTATTGTCTATGTCAAGCATTAAACCATCCTTTTGGGATTAGTGAGTAGTCAGTAGTGAGTAGTGAGTAGTCAGTAGTGGATAGCGACTACCGGATAAAAAGAGGGAGCAGGGAGCAGAATTTACAAGCTACATATATTCTGCAATTTTTTTGTCAAATTCATACACAATTTTATGAACCGGTAACGAAAAAATCACTTGATAAAAAATCAGCGGTATCAAGACTTTATCGGTCGTGTTCAATATGTCAATGGGATATCCTATCATGAAAATAAATCCCGTCGTAATAAAAAAATAAATCGCCGCCGCAATGGGTGCGCTTATTACCGGAATTAAAAATTGTTCTTTAACAACGCGCTCGGAAAATTTACCGAATATCAATCCCGCCGTCATATAAGCAAATGTGGCGCAACCAAAAAAATCTCCGGTAGTTAAATCTTGCAAAAGTCCCGTGCAAAATCCCATTGCAACACCAAAATAATGTCCGCGCAGAAATGCCGTCGAAACAGTCAACAGTAACATTAAATTTGCGCTGACACCGTTATAATCCAAGTATGTTAAAAGTGAAGTCTGCGCGGCGTACATTGCCAAAACAGTTACGACAATCATGGCAAGAAGTTTCAACTTTGCGCCCTCCGATTTTATTGATAATTTTAAGGTGTATCTTCTTCAAGTTGTTGAAATTGTTCCTGCGCCTGCTGTAATTGTTCCTGTTGTTGTTGCTGAACTTGTTCCTGCGCCTGCTGTAATTGTTCCTGCGCCTTTCGCATGCGTTCCGCCGTTTCTTCGGGATCTGTTTCAGTGCCGGGCGTCTGCAAAATCGGCGGCAAAGGTTCAGGAGGCGCTTCACGTGACTTAACAATAACGGCAACGTCTTCAAGCTTTTCAAAGTTCACCGACGTTTCAATTACGCCGTACTTGAGCAAGCCGCCTTCGTCATTGTGAATTTCTTTAATCTTACCTACGACAATTCCCTTTGGATAAACGCCGCCGAAACCGGAAGTGACTACGGCATCTTCAACCTGTACATCAGCATCTTTCGGAATGTTTACCATACGCGGATGAGTTGGGTTATTCATATCGCCTTCGACAATACCGGCAACTCGTGAATCTGCGCGTTGAACCAAAGTACCTACAGAAGATCGCGGATCTAAAATCAACTGAACTTTTGATGTATTAGCACCTGCCTCCAAGACATGACCTACAAGCCCCATTTCAGTAATGACCGCCATATTGTTAGCCACGCCGTCCAAAGTACCGCGATTTATCAAAATGACGCTTGACCATGTGACGGATTCACGACCAATGACTCCGGCGGCTACCAAGTCAAATTGCGTTGCAACCTGCTTGTAACCTAAAAGTGCGCGAAGTCTTTGATTTTCCGATGCATATTCAGACGCCGTTAGATTCTGTGCACGCAAAAGCTCAACTTCTTCGCGAAGTTGCTTGTTTTGTTTGTACAGATACCGCATTTCAGCCAAATTCCTCTTCAAAAAAGTAATTTGACTTCCCGTCCATGAAAAAAAGTTTTGGAAAGGTGAAAGCACCGTCATTGCAGTTTTACTGAAAAAAGGAAATTCGACTTTACTGCGTGCCGCCAAAAATATTGAAAAAAATATCATGACGAAAACGGCAATTACCGCGATTATTTTTTTTGTTGACGTAGGTTTTTTCTGTTTATATTTTTGTTCCATAAGAAAACGCCGTGTCTTCGGATTAAATCGTAAGACTTAAGCTTAAGTTATTGCCTTATCTTTTTTGAAGTCATAACAACGCGTTTCAAAAGATTTAAATCCTCAAGAGACCTGCCGGTACCCTCACCGACGCAACTTAAAGGATCGTCCGCAACCAAGACAGGCATACTTGTTTCTTTAGCAATAAGTTTGTCGAGATTTTTTAAAAGCGCACCGCCGCCTGTCATCATAATGCCGTGATCCATAACGTCTGCGGCAAGTTCCGGTGGCGTTAATTCCAACGTAGATTTAACCGCGTTGACAATTTTGTAAATGGGATCGCCCAAAGCCTCACGAATTTCACTTGATTTAATCGTTAAAGTCTTAGGTAAACCTGTTACCAAGTCACGTCCGCGAATATCCATAGTTTTATCTGTATCCGGCGTGACAATCGCGGTACCAATGTTGACTTTAATTTCCTCTGCCGTACGTTCACCGATCATTAAATTGTAGACGCGCTTAATGTGTTGGACAATGGACGAATCCATTTCGTCACCACCGATGCGAATTGATCTACTGGTGACAATACCGCCCAATGAAATTACGGCAATTTCTGTAGTGCCGCCGCCAATATCGACAACCATATTTCCGGTGGCTTCTTCTACCGGCAGTCCCGCGCCGATTGCCGCCGCCATAGGTTCTTCTATCAAGTACGCTTCACGTGCGCCTGCTTGTTGAGCCGCGTCGATAACTGCGCGCTTTTCAACTTCAGTTACGCCGGAAGGTACGCCTACCACTACGCGTGGTCTTGAAAATGAATTTGAGTTTATTGCTTTCTTTATAAAATATTTCAACATTGACTGTGTTACGTCGAAATCGGCAATAACGCCGTCTTTCATGGGACGAATCGCAACAATATTGCCGGGCGTGCGCCCAATCATCTGTTTTGCCTCTTCGCCGACAGCAAGCACTTCGCCGCTGTCACGTTTTATCGCCACTACCGAAGGCTCGCGCAGGACAATTCCTCTGCCCTTGACGTGAACCAGAGTATTTGCCGTCCCAAGATCTATTCCCATGTCTCGCGACCCGCCAAACCATTCAAACATTAATTTATTTCTCCCTTCGTTGAGGCGGCGAAAACTTCTTGACGGTTATCAACCCCGCCTTTTTTAAGCGAAAATATTTTATCACAATTTATTCAGTTTGCAACAAAAATATCTGTTTCCTTGCAGTCGCGATTTTTTTAAAATTTTCTTTTTTTAATTACTTTCTTTTGGCATATAGATTTACTTTTCTTTAGCGTGATTTACTTTTCTTTAGCGTAAAGAAAAGTAACAAAAGAAAACATGGCGCGGCTGTTGT
>CAJOKY010000020.1 GCA_905235425.1 uncultured Selenomonadaceae bacterium | reverse complement strand
ATTAAAGTTTCAAATGGTATGGTATCGTAAGAGAATGTCATTTTTGAAGAATTGAAAAATTTGTGGGCTTGCTTATGACGGCTTAATAGGGTATTCGCCAATAGCAATGGAGCGCAATGCGATAGGGCTTGCGATGTCTTGTGAAGAACTCGGTGCAAAGTTTTTTTCCAATGGTGCGCGTCCTTCCGGTGTACTTAAATGCCCTACCATTTTAAAAGACCCTTCTAAACTGCGCGAAAGTTGGGAAGCCGCGTACGGCGGTAGTGAAAATGCGGGTAAAATTGCGATTTTGGAACAAGGCTTGTCTTACGAATCAATCAGCGTTCCTAACAGTGATTCGCAATTTTTAGAAACGCGCAGATTTCAAATTGAAGAGATAGCGCGCATTTTCCGTGTGCCGCTGAACTTGATAAACGATTTAACGCACGTCGCACCCTTCACGGGGTGCGTGGATTGAAATTATATCTTTGTTGCCACAAAAGGGCATTTTTGGTAATTTTCTTCCTTGAGTCCAAATCAGCCGCATTTATCGCAACTCAATAAATCTTTGACATAATTTTTGTCTTCGATGAATTTTTTTGCGGGATCTATTCGCCGTTTGTTTATCAACAACTATGGAGCGGGCGCTTATTCGCTTATTGCAATATCTAAGCCGCGATCCGGTTGATATTCAATTCTTCCGCTGTTATCTTGAATATAGACGCTTACAACATTTTTCGGAAAATAATAGGTCGGAATAATTCCTTCATCATAAAGTGCATCCAATAAGGATTTAGCGTTTTTGGAAATGTCGCCATTAATTGTGAATGATTCAAATTGCTTGTCCAAAAAAATTACTGCAGGAACTAAATCAAGACTGTCTTTATTTTCCGCTAAAAACTTTTGAAATAAAATCATCGACAAATGTCGGCGAAGTAATTTATCGCTGTCAATATCAATGTAGGGCTTGCGCGGATCGCCGCGAAACATCGGCGCAGGATCGTTAAAGTATAGATTGTCGTGGGGATTGTCGCCACAAAAGGTTACTATGGTGGAAAGACTTGAGTCACGTCTGTCGGCACGTCCTGCTCGTTGTTGATAGTTTTCACGCATTGGCGGAAGATTTCTAAGTCCAACTGCAATAAGTGAACCTATATCGATATCGACTTCCATAGTAGTTGTGCTGCTGAGAATATCTACCGACGTTTCATTATGCAGTAGAATATCTTGGAAACTCAATTCATATTTTTCTGTCTGTGACCCAAAATTTTCACGCTGGTCTTTGTGTGAAAGTGGAGATGTGTGTTCCTCCGTATCAATTACCGTAATTGGTTTGCGCTAAAATTCTAATGCTTTAAAATCTGCCTCGCTTAAAATGTGCGTTGATTCGCTCCCACAATTTTGACTTTTGTTTTGGAGCAAATACGGCATAACTTCTTTGCAACGTTCGCAATGAGGCCATTTGTGATTTGAATCAAAAAACTTTTAATTTGCTGATGTCGACATACAATTTGCCGTCGTCGGAGTTATTACGTAAAAAATTTGCTAAAACTCTACGCCATTTGTTCATAATTTCAAGCGATTCTTTAGATTTTTTATCCTAACCATAGATTTTGAAAATAGTCGTAGAGAATGTCCAGTCATTTTTTAATCCAAAACCGCCAAAAGGTCGGCGTACATTTTCACGAACATTTGTAGAGAAATTATTTCCAAGTGCTGTGTTTGTGTCGAAATTGTCGATTAACCACGCATTGAAAAATTCCTAAAATTCTTCGTCTGAAACGTCAATGCCATTATCGTCAAGGTTATCAACGGCATTTTCCGGTTCGATTTTTAAAGGTTCAAGCCAACTGATTGCGTGATCATAAAGCGTGCTTTGTTCGGCGCAGAAAAATCTCAAAATAATTTGTTTCATTTCTTCAGGAGCATCAGAAATAAATTTGCTGAGAGTATATTTTTTTCCACGTTTTTGACTGCCTTTGAAATTACCAACGACATCTTTACAGTCTTTTAAAAAATTTTCTCTAGATGTGCCGCTGAAGAGGTGAATATTTTTCTGTCCTGTGACAAGACCCAAATAATAGTACAACGAATTTAAAGACAATTCCTCATTGGTACTTATAGCATTCGCGGCAATGGCGAATAATGGACGCTCTGCCATATAATCAGAAAAATTGGACATATCATGTGCTAAAGTTGCGGCACGTTGTCTACTGTCAGAAAACAGCAAAACTTTTCGTCCTTCATTAGGCATATGTTCAGGATTATTGATTTTGAAATTGCGCCTTTATCAAATTTTAAAATGACTGATTACCGCGAGTACTGTACGATGATAATTGATTGTGGGAGAGTCTGTGTAAGCAGTGTGGACATTCAAAAAAGTCATTATATCTGGGCGAGCTTTTAGCTGATAGTTGCTGTAATACAGTTTTAGCAAATTTTCCTGTTTTTCAGGCTTTGAAAAATAAATAAATCCGCTTTTCACGTCAAGATAACACGGCTTTATGGTCTGCTTGTTATGAGGTTCATAATTTTCAGGTGATATGAATAAATGAACTTCTTTCAAACGATTATCTAAAATTTGACCAGCGTCACGCCATAAGTAAGTATTTCGCTGATTTTTCAAATCATCTTCAAACACATAACCTTTGAAAAATAATACCCCGCAACGTCTATCATTATAAAGTACATAAACAACGCTGTGGCAATGCGGGCAAGTTAAAACTCCGTCTGAAAGGAAAATTTCACCTAAAGTCAATTTTTCGTGGCTATGAGAGTGTGCGCAGTTTGAATTTGTACAGGAATAAACTCCCTTGATGCCTCTGAAGAGCATATGCATTCGCACGGGAAACAAAACTGAACCTTTGTCGTTTTTTGCAAACGGAGCGACAGCCTTCAAAACACTTCATAGCTGTAAAGCATCTTCCAACTCTACCTTCGGAAAGATTTTCTTTGCCAATTCATTCAAAGCAATAGCTTTACCGCGACAACACTTTAACAGTTCCGCAAATGTTCGTACATCCAAGAACAAATTTCTTGCAATGAAGAAAAATTTTTCGGTGTACCATCAAGTTGAATCAAAAAGTTGTTGAGAGCATCAAAAATATCTTTTTCGTCGCCTTCAAAGTTATAAGATATAAATTTCAAAAGTTTTTCTGTATCAATAGCAAATTTTTGATTGTCGGGTAAAATCTCTCTTTCGTCCGTCAAATATTCAAGATTATTCGTACTTGTGTATCACTCCAAATGTTTTCTTCTACCGGACGCATTAACATATATTTTTGCATATTTGCCTTTGCAGGAATTTTACCACTTTCAGCAAGTGCTTTTTATCCTTTTCTCCAGAATATGGAATGCGTCCCGTGTACATTCCAAATTGAAGACGACGATATTCTCTACCACATATCTCACGGAAAATTTTTACAAAATTACCTTCTCTATCACCAAGTAATTTTTTCAACCAATCCGGCAATGTTATTTTTGCAAAGCCATTCGGCACAGTTTTTCACGCGTATGCAAAGGATAAATCGGACTGATTAAAAGCGGCTTTGCAGTCAATCGACAATGATACTCCAAAAAAATTTTGCCGCCGACTCGGATAATTTAGTTGTCTCCACTTCATACAAATTCCAATCATATCTTAAAACTTTCTTGCTGAATAGTTTCTCTACAACCACATTTTTTGAAGGTTGAGGATATTGATTCGTTGTGAGCAAATAGTATTTTGAATTAACCTGAACATCGGCATCGTTTAAAATTTTTCTACCTGTATTCACGTCAAATAGAGTACCAGTATCGTTAGGATTTACGCCTGCAAGTTTTCTCCTTCAATAGAAATTTACATCCGAATTTTCCGGCTCCAATGTCAACGAATAAGATTCTACGGGATAATTTCCCACATCAAGCCAAGTGGTTTCTTCTGCAATCGAATTAATCCGATTTTAAAATGAAAGTCGTTATTCTCAATGCAAATTTTAATTGACAATTCACAGGTAGGCTGTGAAGATTTTATCCAGTCTGCATAACGAAAACTTTGAGCACGGTCTTCGCAATCTTTTTTCAGTTCTGCCAAAGAATATATAAAATGTGGTTTGTTGAAATAACCATTCGCCAACCCCACATATTGACCACACATTTCACACCAAAAATACTTGTCTTTGGCTGATATTTTGATATCAGGATGTTTTTTCCCAAATTCTTCTGCAGTAATTTTTTTCCAAGCGTCTTCATTCCAATAATAAACATTATCTAACGACATAGAATTCTCCTGAATGTACCTATTTTTCAACTATAAATATTGAATTTTAATCTACTTCTTGTTCATCATGAAAATTGACTGCCCCAGTATTCTATACGATAATTTTATCTTCAAAATAATTAAACATCCCACATTATTTAAACGGTGGTTCCTCTCCTGTTGCCCTATTACGTGCTTGAGGTCGCGTTTAACTTTCGTTTTAAGTCAAGGAACTGCCTTCTTCTGCTCTCTATATTTTTTGTCAGAATCAACAACTTTTTTCATATCTGCCATCTGCAAGCCTATGCACACATCTGATATATACTAGACTCTGTAATTGACAGCATACTTATCATGTTCTTATACGTCGTATGCGGATCATAGGCTTTGAGAATTTGCAAATAATCCGCAAACACTACTGGCAATGTTTACAATTCATGTTCATAATTATCAACAATCTTTTTAAAATTCCTTTGTGTTTATAAAAAAGATCAGGTAAATTTTAAATGAAAGGAAAAGCCGAAGATTTGCTAACGAGTTTTTTATGGCATGCATAGCTGTTAATCATATCATTTGTCTTGAAACGTTCAAGAATTTTTCTGCGTTTTTGTCGTGTTACAAAGCTTTTTGGCTTAATGTCGCTCGTAGTTTGTTGAATATCATCGATAGCGTCATAAATACAGCGGTCGGAGGGCTAAAGTCCCGCGCCAGTGAAAACTTCCTTGCTGTTCATGATTGTTGACAGTCAAGTTGAATGATGCATTCAAAAGGATTCATTCCACAAGCGGTGATAAATCCAATGTCATGACAAATGGGAAGTTTCTTCTTTCAAGTGTAATTACTGCCATTATCTTTGGGATAAAAATGAGTGTCAGGAGAAAAAAAGTTTTTACTTTAAAATTCGACTCTTTATTGGAGTTGTCGAAGGAATCGTCGAAGTCAAAAAGAATTTGATAAACGTTATTAGCTTTGATGTAATTATTCATTAATAAGGCACAATACTTTTTGTTGGTTAATTTTTGGGTACAGCTGTAAATGAAGGGCAAATAAAAAAGCCACATTCATTCGAAGAAATTTTACCGCCGGATAGAGACGCAAATTTCCCCAAGTTGTACTCATCTTGTTTGAATTTAAATGACCTTAAGCCGTTTAAATCAATGTAAGCCGCCATTTTCATCACCCTTTCTCGTCAAATTGAATTAAAAATTTATTCTGCCCTTTAAGCGATTCTTTAGAAATTCTAACCAAATAATGGTGCGGAGTTTCTTTTACAGAAAACGGAAACATCTTATGATGACAATGCGTCGTATTCGTCAAAAGTCGTGTTGCCTTCATCAGCGTTTGAACTTTTAAAAGAACGTACTGCCTAACAATTGCCATCGCCGATTTACTAATTTTATAATTATATCACGTATTTTTAAAAGGTATCGCCGCGATATGGACTCTTGAAAAAAATTTTCATATTCACTTTGTAAAAATTTTTCTTGTTGCTTTTTACAACTATATGATTTGCAGGGGTAGCCTTAAATCTTGATTTAATCGTATTGCGAGATTTTCCGGTTAATTCCATAAGGGTATCCATAGAAACACCTTGACCGAAAAAAGAACCGGCTTGCAAGAGTATTTCATAAATTTTCTGAGTTAATTCGTCGTTTGGAATTAATGTCTTTAATTTTCTTTCGTACTTTTCCAGCTGTTCCATTTTGTGGTTTAAAATAACATCTATATCATCAAATGTACTTGATATTATCTCCATAAATCCCAATACGAAGGGCGTCAAATCACCACAGTTTATATCTGCATTTGTATCTGAAAACAACGCATAGTATTTTTTACGTTGACGCTTAATGGTCAGAGATAATCTTAACGCTAATAAATAATTAAAATTTTCTGATAAAAAGTAGGATACAATAAATCTCGCGGTCCGACCATTTCTGTCATAAAACGGATGTATATAACCGAAAAGATAATGAAATATTGATACTCTAACCAGAAAGGGAGTACTTTCATCATTTAACATTTGTAGTGCAACATTCATACTTTTTATAATTTTTTCTTCAGGAAACATTCCGCGATGTAATGTTTTATTCGTAGCAGAAATAATATCTACCGACTCCCTACGAAATATTTTTCCGTCCAGTTTATATTTTGCATTGTTATCGACAATTTCTTTATGAGCAAAGCGATCATACAAAGCTCTTATATCTTCACAAGTTTTGAATTTAAAAATTTCGTGAAAGCGTAATGCATTGTACATTTTAACAATGCTTGAAAACCTAGATGTAGTAGAGTTATTTTTTATAATTTCCGATAATTCTCGACGTGTACTTGTAACGCCTTCAATGTCGTTGGTAGACATTATTTCACCGACCAATGACCACAAAGTAAACTGCTCTAAAACTATCGGCGGAACTTGTTTTACCATCATCAAAAATTTTTCATATTTTTTATAAATCTGGTCTGTCAATAACACTAATTCTTCCGTGTAGCATAAGAAAGCAGGGTATTCTTTGTTGCGATTAAATTGTTTGATGTAAAAATCTAAGTGTTTTGTAGTCGGCGAAGAAAAACGCACATTATAAATTTGTTGGAACTGTTCAGGATTTTTATAAAAAATTTTACTTAAATATTCGTAGTTCATTTTGTCAAAAACATCCCTTTCTGACGACTTACAAAATATATTTTATCAAAAAAAGCCATTTTGACAAGATTTTCATCGCGCAAAATCAAACAAGTACTGATTACTTTCTCGCTTGTCATTAGCCACAAATCTCTCTTGCTTCTCTGCAATCATTTCAGTACAGCCGTTACTTGTTATGTCGCCGCAACTTACGCACAGCCCGTCACTTCCTACCTTGAACGTTTTAAAGCTGTTTTCGTAGCTCTTCAAAATGGAAATCTTCGCGCAGTCCGTAACCTCTAACCAGTCTGCATGCCCGCCGAATCCTTCATGTTTCTTAATATCTACGTTAAACTCATTTTCATAATAGTTGCGCGTTACCCAGAGATTCGGCACTTGTTCGAGTTTTATACAGACTAGAGCGTGTTGAATAACTAAAGCCAAGAAAAAATTGATGCCAGATAAACAAATGATAAAAAACTAGAAGCAAGTTTATCAAAGCGGAATGCTATATGGCGTTTATCTTTCAAGTGACTGAAAAAACGTTCAATTTTATTGCTTGATTTATATTTTTCCCTGTCGTAATCCCAAGATTGTTTAAAGTTAGATTTGGGAGGAATACAGCACACCGCTTCGCAAGTTTCAATAAAATTATTGATGGGAAAAGTAGAGTAACCTCTGTCGGCAATTATTGTTTTGCTTTGCAAATTAAATCCATTAAGCAGTTCGCAAGCAATATCACAATCGTTTACATTTCAGGCTGTAAAAATAATTTTGCGGTAAAAGCCCTTTTTTTGCACCTGCCGTTGCATTGTGAGCTTTTACATAGGTGCTGTCTATTGACAATTCGGCAAAATCACTTTCTGAACTCAACTGTTCAAAAATTTTTTCAAAAACGCTCAAACTACGTTCGGGGCTTAGGCAAAACTTCCAAAAAACAGAAAATTTATATTTGCATAATAGAAACAAAAAATAGCGACAGCGTGACTCGAAAGAGTTTGCGAAATCGTTTGAAAGACAGATTTCCTTTTAAATTACAAAAAATATTTTTCGAAAAGATGATTGATGAAGTTCTGGTTTTGAACTTTGATGAATGGAATGAGTATTTTCCACAATTCTATTTATCCCGATTAAAACCGCCATTAAAATCGTAGGATTATCAAAATGACTGAAGCTGAAAACCGCATTTTAATTGATGAACAACTGCGCCAAGTTGGCTGGGATGCCGATACAAATAATTTACGCTACTCGAAAGGTACACGCCCTTTAAAAGGTCATAATATTGCCATTGCCGAATGGAAAACCGATTCCGAAGTAGGAGACGACGGTTTTGTTGACTACGCGCTTTTTATTGGTACAAAGTTGGTTGGCTTGATTGAGGCTAAGGCGAGCTACAAAAATATTTCATCCGTCATTGATTATCAGTGCAAGGATTACGCAAGAAATATCTGCGCGGCTGATGAAAAATATTTAGTCGGTACTTGGGAGAAATTTCAAGTTCCGTTTATTTTTGCAACGAACGGTAGGAGCTACACGGCGCAACTTGACACTATGTCGGGCATTTGGTTTCAAGATTTGCGCAAGACAGATAACGCGCCGAAAGCTTTGCGCGGTTGGATAAGTCCCAACGGTATCTTGGAACTGCTTGAAAAAAATATTTCTGCGGGTGATGAAAAACTGCAGAAAATGCCGTTCGACTTGCTCTGCGACAGAGACGGGTTGAACCTGCGCGACTATCAGCTAAAGGCAGTGCAAGCGGTTGAAAATGCAGTTATCGCGGGACGGCAAAATATTTTGTTGGCAATGGCAACGGGAACTGGAAAAACTCGTACCATTCTCGGTATGATCTACCGATTTTTGAAGAGCGGTCGTTTTCGCAGAATTTTATTTCTTGTTGATAGAACTTCACTCGGCGAACAGGCGCAAGACGTTTTCAAGGAAGTTAAGCTGGAAGATTTGATGACGCTTGAACAAATTTACAACGTCAAGAAATTGGACGACAGGATTTTTGAAAGAGAAACGCGCATTCAAGTTGCTACCGTTCAAAGTATGGTAAAGCGAATCATTTATAATGAAGATAACGTCAAGCCGTCGGTAACAGATTACGACTTGATAATTATCGACGAGGCGCATCGCGGCTACATTCTCGATAAAGAATTTTATGCCGATGAAGAAAATATTTTTTCCAATCAGCAGGACTATCAAAGCAAATATCGCAACGTCATTGAATATTTTGACGCTGTAAGAATCGCGCTTACGGCAACTCCCGCTTTGCATACCACGCACATTTTTGGCGCACCGATTTTCAAATACAGCTATCGTGAAGCAGTGCTAGACGGCTACTTGGTAGACCACGACGCCCCGCATATTCTGAAAACGAAATTGAGCGTCGAAGGCATTCACTACAAGCAAGGTGACAACGTTGCGATTTACGATCCCGCAACGGGAGAAATTACCAACAGCGAACTGCTTGAGGACGAATTAAATTTCGACGTTGAGAATTTTAACAGGCAAGTAGTTAATGAAAATTTTAATCGTGTCGTCCTAGAAGAAATCGCAAAAGATATTGACCCCGACGCACGTGGAAAAACTTTGATTTATGCGGTAGATGACAAGCACGCCGATTTGATTGTTAAAATTTTGAAGGAAATTTATTCGGCGAAAGGCGCAAATACCGAAGCCATTATGAAAATTACGGGCAGTGTCGGCGACAAGCGGCGAATCAATGACGCTATCAGAAGATTTAAAAATGAACGCTATCCGAGCATTGTCGTCACGGTGGACTTGCTGACTACCGGCATTGATGTTCCGCAAATTGATAAGTTGGTTTTTATGCGGCGCGTCAAGTCACGAATTTTATTTGAACAAATGCTTGGACGAGCAACGCGGCTTTGTCTCGAAATCGGCAAGACACATTTTGAAATTTATGATGCGGTAGGCGTTTATGAATCGCTTGAACCCGTCAGCGAGATGAAACCGGTTGTAGCCAATCCCGCTGAAACTTTTGAAAGTTTGCTTGAGAAATTGAAAGTTGCCGACAATGCAACGCAAATTCAGAAACAAATAAATCAGTTGCTCGGCAAACTTCAACGCACCAAAAATAAGTTGAGCGGTGAAAATCTTGAACAAATTCAAAATTTAATCGGCGAAGTGAAAAATTTGTCGCCGTACGATGCTAAAAAAATTTTGCTCCGTCATGTCGATTTGTTCAGATTTTTGCAACAAAGAATCTTAAACAGCGGCAGACCTTTTGTAATTTCAAACCACGAAGACGAATTGACCGAACACAAACGCGGTTACGGCGCAGGACAAAAGCCGCAAGATTATCTTGATGAGTTCGCGGAATTTTTGAAAACCAATCAACATGAAATTGCCGCGCTGAATATCGTCTGCACTCATCCAAAAGATTTAACCCGCGCAGATTTAAAAAGTTTGCGGCTTAGCCTTGAAGTTGCCGGTTTTACTCTGCCCAAGCTCAACACCGCCGTTTCTCAAATGACCAACGTTGAAATGACAGCCGACATTATCAGCTTGATTCGTCGCTACACACTCGGCGCACCGCTTCTAAGTCACGAAGAAAAAATTAAAGCCGCCGTTCAAAAATTGAAATCCGCGCACAATTTCACCGCGCAGGAATTGAACTGGATTAACCGCATTGAAAAATATTTACTTAATGAATCGCTGATAAATGTTTCGGTCTTTGATGAAGTCGGGACGGCTTTCAAAAATGCGGGAGGATTTAAGCGAATCAACAAGGCATTTGGGGGGAATTTGGCGAATATTATTGACGAACTCAACAATTATCTTTACGACGACGGAGGGAATGCGGCTTGACCACTCAAGAAATTGTTTCCAAACTTTGGAATTTGTGTAACGTCCTGCGCGATGACGGCATAACTTACCACCAATACGTTACAGAGCTGACTTATATTTTGTTCCTCAAAATGGCAGAAGAAACCGGCGCTGAAAAAAATATCCCTGCTGAATATCGTTGGGAAAATCTGATTTCTAAAAGCGGCGTTGAACTGAAGAAATTTTATAAGGAATTATTAAACTTTCTCGGCGAAAACGCTACAGGGCGTATTCGTGAAATTTATCAAGGCGCGTCGACCAACATTGATAAGCCGAAAAATCTTGAAAAAATTATCACCGCCATAAATGCGCTTGATTGGTATTCGGCATGTGAAGAAGGACTCGGCAATTTGTATGAAGGCTTGCTCGAAAAAAACGCAAATGAAAAAAAATCTGGCGCCGGTCAATATTTCACGCCGCGTCCGTTGATTGATGTCATAGTAAAATTGATGAAACCACAGGCAGGTGAACTTTGCAACGATCCCGCTTGCGGCACTTTCGGCTTTATGATAGCCGCCGCGCAATATGTTCGTAACAACACCGATGATTTTACCGACTTGCCCGAAGACTTACAAAAATTTGAGTTTGAAAAGGCGTTTACCGGCTGTGAACTTGTCCACGATACACACAGACTCGCCTTGATGAATGAGATGTTGCACGGGCTTGAAGGCAAAATTATTCTCGGCGATACCCTTTCAAATGTCGGCAAGCAAATGAAAAATTTTGATGTGGTTTTGAGTAACCCGCCTTTCGGCACAAAAAAAGGCGGCGAACGTGCAAGCCGTGACGATTTCACTTTTTCGACAAGCAATAAGCAACTGAATTTTCTACAGCATATTTACCGCAGTTTGAAAGCTGACGGCAAGGCTCGCGCGGCTGTAGTGTTGCCTGACAATGTGCTTTTTGCCGACGGCGAAGGCGAAAAAATTCGCGTCGATTTAATGGACAAATGCAACCTTCATACCATTTTAAGACTGCCGACGGGCATTTTCTACGCGCAAGGTGTCAAGACCAACGTTTTATTTTTTACGCGCGGCACGACTGATAAATACAATACGAGGGAAGTTTGGGTTTACGACTTGCGAACAAATATGCCGTCCTTTGGTAAGACAAGTCAGCTTGCAGAAAAAACTTTCGATAATTTTGTTAAAGCTTATGAAGCCGAAGACCGCCGCGCAGTTGATGACTATAGATTTAACGTCTTTAGCCGCTTGGACATTGCCGAAAAAAATAATTCGTTGGATTTAGGCTTGATTCGTGATGATTCTGCCGTTGACTTCGACGAACTGCCCGACCCGCTTGACAGCGCCGAAGAAATTATTTTTCAACTTCAATCTGCTGTTGAACTTATGGAAGGCGTCGTCGCCGAATTGAAATCTTTGGAGAATCGCAATGACTGAAAAAATTTTGAGAATATATTTGGACAACTGCTGTTATAATCTTCCGTATGACGACCAATCGCAGATTAGAATTTCACTTGAAGCGCAGGCAAAAATTTTTATCCAGAACGCTATCAGATGTGGTAAAATCGAGCTTGCAACTTCCTATATCCTTGTTTACGAAAATAATAGAAATCCGCACATTGATAACCGAATTAGAATTGGCAATTTCATTAAGAATTTTACTTCGGTTTTTATCGACATTGACCAAGTAGACGAAGTAATTTCAATGGCGGATGAAATTATGAAAAGCGGTCTTAAAGAAATGGACGCCTCTCACATTGCCTGTGCGATTAAAGCCGAATGTGATTATTTCTTGACGACTGATGACCGTGTTTTAAAATATAGTAACGATAAAATTAAAATTTTAAATCCGATAGAATTTTTGAAAATTTTGGAGGTGACGCAAGATGTACAGCACGACTGACGCTGAAGTTATGCGTTTGGGAATGGATTGCCTTGAAAAAAATCTCGGCATTATCGACACTGAAAGATTTATTTCCGGTTTACTTCGCGAGCGTTTCGATTATACAGAATGGCGCAAGAAAAATTTAGCGGATATGGATTTGGAAACTTTGCACAGAGAAGCCGTCGAATACGGCAAGGCGCATCCGTTTCGCGGTGGCAAGCACAATGGTTGAAAATATTTTTCCCTACGAACTCCCCGAAAATTGGCAATGGTCAACTTTGGGCGATGTTGCAAGAATTTTTACAGGCAACAGCATTAATGAAAAAATCAAGCACGAAAAATATTTTGGCAAAACGGACGGCATGACTTACATTGCAACAAAAGATGTCGGCTTTGATAATGTCATCAATTACGATACCAACATTAAAATTCCCGAATCAGAAAATTTTAAAGTTGCTCCGAAAGATACCACATTACTTTGCATTGAGGGCGGAAGTGCCGGCAAAAAAATCGGATTTACAAATCAGCCTGTTTGTTTTGTGAATAAACTTTGCGCCTTTGTCAGCGATGAAATTTATTCAAAGCTGATTTATTTTTTTATGCAGACAGAAATTTTTTTGAATCAGTTCAACGCGAAAAAACACGGCTTAATAGGTGGCGTTTCTATTAAAAATTTAGCTGAAATTTTAATTCCGTTGCCGCCGCTTGATGAGCAGAAAAGAATTGTCGCGATTATCGAAAGGTTATTTTCAAAGTTGGACGCGGCAAAATCAATCGTGCAGAAAGTTCTTGACGGCTACGAACTCCGACGCGCCGCCATTTTGCACAAAGCTTTTACCGGCGAGCTTACCAAAAATTTCCGCGCAGAACACGGCTTGACTCTTGACGATTGGCAACAAAAAACTTTGGGCGATGTTCTCGAATTATCGACGCAGAAAATTAATTCGTTCAACGAAAATTTGAAATATGTCGGCTTAGAGAACATAGAAAAAGACGGCGGCAAAATAAATTTTCAATCGGCAAAAGACGTAAAAAGCACCAAAAATATTTTTCATAGCTCAATCGGCAAAAGACGTAAAAAGCACCAAAAATATTTTTCATAGCGGTGACCTGCTTTATGGGAAGTTGCGACCGTATTTGAATAAACACGGGATCCCGAATTTTGACGGTGTTTGTTCTACGGACATTTTAGTTTTGAATGTAAATAAATTGTCTGCGAATGAATTTATAAATTATTTTTTTAGCTTGCCGAAATTTATTGAGTATGCCGTTTCCAATTCAAAAGGAATTAATCTTCCGAGAGTAGCGGCACAAATAATCTTACAGGCTGAAATAAATCTGCCGCCGTCAGCCGAACAAAAAGAAATTGTCCGTGTGCTTGACATCTTGCTTGACAAGGAACAACGTACGAAAGAAATTGCAGAAAAAACTTTGGCAGAAATTGACTTGCTTAAACGTACGATTTTGGCGCGAGCGTTTCGCGGCGAACTCGGCACTAACAATCCGTCAGAAAAATTGGAGGCATTATATTGAATTTATTGGTTGTCGGCAATGGCTTTGCTGTAGCGCATAATTTACCTACGCGCTACAGCGATTTTCTGGATTTTATGACATTATACATCAGCAAGAGCGACAGGTGTTGACAATTTCCGGCGGACGTGTCAATAAGGAAGATGTTTTTTTACGTGTAGGGTTGTTTGCACTGTCCGAGCTACAGCGAAAAATTCTCAGAGGCGTTGAAAAAAGTTTGCAGGGAATTTTTTTGACGCGCCGCTGAATATGGTAGCGAAATTTCCGGAAATTCTTGTCAGCAATGTTCTTTTAGCGGTTTATTTTGGTTCCCGAATTTGGACGGAAGAAAAAATCGCTTGTTACGCTAATTTTATTCTCGAATTGTTAAACAATGGAAATACATTGTGCGTTTCCGCATTGAATTTACAAGAGCTGTTTCATTCGGTTGAAAATAACGAATTTAGGCAGTACAAAGAAGTCCATCATGAAGACAGAAGTTTTACTAAGAAAATGTATCGTGCCATTACGGCAGAAAGGCAACGTTTAGCTGAAGACTTGAAAAGTAAGCATTTAGAAATATCGGAGCAATATTCCGTAGTTTCTGGAAACGTTACCAATGATATGATAAAAAATTTTTTAGGATACTACGAAAATCATTTTTACGACCCGATAGATTTTATAACAGTACGTTACAATGCAGGTGGAATCGTGAATTTCATAACTGATGATGCTGATTTTCAGAAAAACCTAGACATAGTGGTTTATACTTACGAGAGAAAAGAGTAACCGCGTCTGAGCAATTATAAAGTTCTGATGAATGTTTTTCATTGTGTGGATAAAAAGCCCAAACATAAGATTTTGAAAGCGAATTTCTGTGATAAGCTGTTTACGAAAAAATTCAATTTGAAGTAGGAGGCGCAAAATGAAACTTTTCATAGCGGAAAAGCCATCACTGGCAAGAGCAGTACCAACTGGAATAGGAGACGGCAAAAATTGTGACGACTACAGAATAATCAAAGCGAAAATTTTAAAGACGCGTATGTCGATTGAAGAGCCTGAAAGCTATATCGGGACTTCGTACACAACCATTTCCAGCTACGTTCACGCTTTTCAGAAAAAATTTTTCAAAAAAAATTTTGACTTTCACTACAAATAGATATATAACTCTCGAAATAGTTTTTTACTAGCTGATTTAACGCCTAAACTTTACATGATTTTAGGCGGACGATAGAAAAAGAGGAAAATGAAACGGGAAACAAAAAAGTCTGCAACGCTTGGAAACGTTACAGACCAGCCCGTAAATGCGCCCAAAACTCAATCGTATTACGAACCTTTTTGCAGTCCTAGTTTCTTCGTGAATGAGAGCGCATTCACACAGAAACGTTAAAACGGAACTAACGAGATAAATGCATCCGTAGTATATAGCAAGACGAAAACATTTTCAAGGAAAAATTTCGTCAAGAGGTTCAAAAAAGATTCAGAGGAAGGCGCTCAAGCGGGAGTGCACGTCGCTCTCGCCTCAATCTGGGCATTGCCTCTTTGCCCAATTTAGATTTTATGCGGGGAAGAAATGTACTAGGCTGTATAGAAATGGTTGGTAAGGGGGGCTGAAACGGCATTTGAAATTCAAACCTACTAATCTTTTTTGCTAATCAAGCCATATATTAATTTTCTTTGACAGTAAAAATTCAGACTGAGTTTTCTCCTTGTGATAGGCTACAAACATTGACCACAGCCAATCTTCTGGGAGTTCATAAAGAAAGATAAAATGCCGCATTTAAAAAGAGGATGAACAGAAAAATAAAAATCCCACAAACGTAACAGCTTGCGGGATTTTTTAATTAACTATGTGTCAAAATTGACAAGGTAATTTTATTTTTGCGTGAATGTATTTGATGAAAGATTCGCCCGCCACGTAGAATTATCGGCAAGTTTAAAGTTTACTTCGTCAAGAGCCGAACTGCTAACCGTTAAAGTTTCGTCATTTGTGAATGTCAACTTCGCC
>CAJOKY010000019.1 GCA_905235425.1 uncultured Selenomonadaceae bacterium | reverse complement strand
CGCACAAGGACGTGCGCCGCCGTGCGGGCTCGCAGGACGCGAGTGAGCACGGCTGTTTCTTTTTGCTTACTTTTTCTTTGCGCCAAAGAAAAAGTATGTGTTAATCCCTAATCCCTTTGGTAATCGTGGCGGTTTTATTTACGCCGCTCTTCTCGTCCCGCGCCGTAACTTCCAGCGTGCCGCTTTTATCATAGCTGAAAGTAACATTAATGACGGGAACGCCTGCCGGTTCGTTGTCGTCAATCTCAAGCAATAAATCACCATAAAATTCGTGCGCATCGATATCGGCAATGTTTTCGCAGTCCGATCCCGCTTCATAAATGTAAATCGGTATCGTCGTTTGATTATCCATTGTCGTAGTGTAAAGCTTTGTCTTTTCGCAGGGATAAACGTCGCCTTTAAAAATAATCTTCGACAAAACGCGGCTGAATCCGTCCGGCGCCAAAACTTCCACACCGAGTGAATGCGAAATGATATCTTCAAATTTTTCAGTTTCTGCAGGCGCGGCTTGTTCAATCTGCGCGGTTTTAGTTTCGGAGAGTTCAAGATTTTCAGATTGCTCAACCGATTCAGACTGTTCAATTTCGGTTTTAACGCCGCTAAAAGTCTGTGCAACAAAACACGCACCTACAGCTACAAGCGTGCCTAAATCAAGCTGTGTATCGGTGCGCTTGCCGAAAATATTTTCAACGTCCGATTTCACCTTCGGAATATGACAGCTGCCGCCGGCAAGAATTACCGTACCAATTTCATCAAGTTTGAATTTGTCACTGTTGGCGATAAATTTGTTTATTCGGGACGTAACCTTATTATAAAGCGGTTGACAAATTTCATTGAACTTTTCACGCGCTAAATCAACCGTGAAGTCGTACGTTTTGCCGCGATAGGTGAAAAGATTCATTAAATCTGCCGTGTATGTCTCCTGTTCACTCAACGCGATTTTGGCATCTTCCGCCGCCTCACGTACACGCCCTGTCATTGAAAAATATTCGTTGTAGTCAAGACCGGAAATTTCCTGCTCGGATAAATCCAATTTCGTATCGCGCTGAATAAGTTCAATAAAGTATTCATAAATCAGCGCGTCGAAGTCGTCACCGCCTAATTTTCTGTCGCCGTCGATATCCAATGCGCGGTAGGTATGATTTTTTTGATCAGCTTGCAAAACGCTGATATCGAAAGTACCGCCGCCTAAATCCACTACAAAAATTTTTTCGTCCAGACCCAATTCATGAACAACGGCAACCGCCGCCGCCATAGGCTCGGTGATAATTTGCAACACGTTAAAGCCCGCGTCAACGCCGGCTTTTTTTGTTTCGTCCTTTTGATTCGCCGTAAAGTAAGCGGGAACAGTGATAACCGCGCTTATTTTTGTTTCGTCGTCGCAATGGAGCTTTTTTATAATCTGCCGCTTGACTTCACTCAAAATTTCTGCGGCAACCTGCGTAGGCGTGAAATTTTTGCCGCCGACATTCCACGTTTTTTCAAAATCCGCCATGTACGTTTTTGATGAGCGAATCACGTTAAGCGGATCGATAACGCCGCGCTTTTTAGCCTTCTCGCCTACAAAAATATTTTTCTCCGCGTCAACGTACAGCACGGAAGGCAACATCTCACCGCTGCCTGCAAAACGTATAAAATTCGGTCTGCCGCGCCGCATATAACACGCTAATGTATTTGTCGTACCTAAATCTATTCCTACAAAAATTTCATTCATTAAAATATTGCCTCCGGTTAGACTGTCTGTCAAAATTTAAAAATTTCTAGTTTTGAGAAGAGTTGATACTAATTGTGGAATGTTGCTTTCTTCACCAATCTCATCGGAAATTTTTTGAAGATAAGTTGTATTGTGATCTATGTGCCGTGAAAAATAAATCATGATATCCACAAGAGATTTTTGTTTCAACGCGTTATTCGCCAAAGAGTCTACAAAAGACATTAATTCTACAATTTTGTAAGTGGTGACGAATAAGCCGAAATTATTCGGAATGGACGTTTCAAATTTCCAAGGATAGCGATGAATGAAAAATTCGTTTACAAGCCAGTTTTCAAAAATTATAGCGAAGTGGTCGGTAAATTTTTGATGTAACGGATCTAATTCGGCTAATTTTTTTGCAACTTCTTCCAGCGCGTTGTCGTCAAGGTTGTCGGAATCGATTTTTAAATGTGTCTTGAACGCTAAAAAAAGTCCTTCGCCTAAGGGATGCCCTTTAGCATCTTTGCCGTACAAAATTTCCATAACTCCGCTTAACATAAACTTGATAAATTTTTTGTAATCAAAGCTTGCGTCTCTCCAAACGGCTTGAAGTGATTCGTAGATCATACCTTTGGATTCGTACATTTCCAAAATTTGTGGAACTTCGTCAAATTTTTCAGCTTTAATCGTCTCGGAAATGATATCAAGAAATACGCCTACAACTGCCAGCCGCTGATCTATTGTTAAACTGCGCTCCTGCAAAAGTTTAATCGCCGTCATGCGAATTTGTTGCGCGTAGGTGTTAATCTCTTCGGGAGGCGTATATTTATTTTCATGGAAATTTGAAATGTCGATATCAATTTCTTTTTCCATTTTAAATTTAATAGGCAACGCGGAAAGAAGTACTATATCTGCGGCAACGGGACAAGATAAAGTTAATGCACGTTCAAATACGGGGACATCTTCAATTTTATTTATAACTCTAGGGTATATTTGGCAGGTGTCCGGCATAAAATCTTCACCGTACTTGATTTGAAGTGCGCAAAGATTATCTTCATTTAAAAAGGGACAGCATCCTTTTTCATCAACCTTTATAAAATGATGTCCGTAATCAACCGAAAACTTTATGTGTGAAGTAAGTTCTTTTTCTTCAGATTCGATTTGCTGATATTTTATAAGCGGATCCTCGTCAATTTTAATTCCCCAGCCCTTGCAGCAACGTGCTCCACATTTTTTTCCGTCGCATTTAAAATCTGCCAAATACTCGGGCTGTAAAAAATTTACTTCAAACGGCTCAAAATTTATATTCATAAATATTCCCTCCGGTATAGCCTTTATCAATGTTATCTTTTAGCTATTAATTCTTAATTCTTAATTCTTAATTCTTAATTCCCGTAACTCTGCCGGGATACAAAATTTTTTCTTCGACTAAAGTAATTTTGGATCTGCCGTTTACTTTTCCGTCTTCAAAAAATTTTACGCAAATTTGTCCGGCGGCGTTTATGTGCATTTTAAAAAGTATTGCCTGCGTCGAAGTATACAGACGTGAATCAAGCTTAATGTCGCCTAGAAAAACCGCGTCATCACCTGCGGCAGGCAATTCAACTTCATTGCAGTAACTCTGATAAAAAGACACGTGCCAATTATTTTTTTTCAGCTCGTCAATCAAAATCGGCTTGTACGGCGTCACGAAACCGCGCAGTTCATTTCGCTTTATGCAACGAAAAAATTTATCGCCGCGCAGAATGTAAATGCCGCATGGTACGATATTTTTCACTTTGACGCGCAGATTTTCTTCATTCGTAAGTTTACGATACTTCACGGCACCAATCGCCGCACCTGCCGTAATGCCTTCACGGTCAAAATCTTCTGCGCAGAAAATATCTTCGCCGAAATAATTTTCCAAAACATCCAAAAAATAATCTATAGACGCCGTGCCGCCAAAAACTTTTAACGCATTTACGTCTGAAGGAGAAATCCCCGCGTCGTCAAGTACGTCATCAAGCATTGCCGTAATTTTTGATTTAACGCCGTCAATTTCAATCGCGCTGAAAACTTCCTGTCGCGTCAATTCAAATTCATAAAAATTTCCCTTGTCGTCAATCAGACTGCCGCTTGAGCTGTCCTCTTCGTCAATAAAAATTTCTTCTTTCATCTTTTCAATCAGCATAATCAGTTCATAACCGGCTTTGTCATCGGAAAAAACTTTGTTAATAGTGTCAGCATACTTTTTAAGAAAAATGTTAAGGAAAATGCCGTAGTCAATATTCGTGCCGCCGTAATTCAAAGTAGCGGCTGAAAGTTCCGTTACGGCAAAAGTTTTTGCATTGCGTTCAATCTTGAATAAATTCACGTCAAGCGCCGTACCGCCAAAATCAAAAATTAAAACAATCTGCGCGGTGTCGCCTATAAAAAATTCGTTGCACGAAAAAATTTCTGCAAAAGGTGCGGCGATAATTGAAGAAATCGGCACATCGGCATTAATAGCGGCTTGCTTTATAATTTTTTTCTGTGCCTCAGAAAAGGCGGCAGGTACGGTAACAGTCACGTCAAAATTTTCATCTTTTGCGGCTTGTCGTGCAATGTGTTTCCAAATTTTAGTCAGCATATCAGTTAAGGCATCGGCGGCTGAAATTTCGCGGTTAAGATTCGGTATGTAACGGCTCCACGACTTACGGGCAATCTTCGGTATAATGCGTGAAATTTTATTGTCTATATCAACGTTTGACTTTGCGCCGTCGCCTACCTTAACTTCAACGGTATCTTTTATTTTGTCGTAAAAAATGACTGCAGGCAAAGCGGCATTCCCCGCCATACTCATATTGAGTTTGACATTTTGAACACGTTTTATTTGAGGAGAAATTTTTGCCGCCTTAATATCACAAGCGCCGAAGTCTATGCCGACGTAAGTTTTCATTGCGCCTCACCGTCATATTTCAGCACAACCATTTTACCTTCCGAGCAGAAGTTTTCAGTTTCGCCGCCTTCTGTCAAATAGTCCATGTAGTACGGCAGGCGCTCCACTTCGTCAATCAAATTATCTTCGTCAGCATTAGCCGTTTCTTTACGCGTGACACTCATTCTATCAATGTCGCTTGAAGTCATAGGATTTTTCGGCAGTATAGGCACTGTATAGACGTGACAAGCGGCAAGGTAGTCATTAACGCGTTTCAGAAATTCGGCATAAAATTTAAATTCTTCTTCGCGCAGTTTTTCATCTTCCGCCTCCAAAGTCTCTTGACGTGCGCCGCGATAAATGGAAATTGGAATTGTCGCAAGGAAAAATTTTGACAGCGTATTAAAAAATGCGTCGGTGACTTCTTCAGAAAGTGCATCTTCATTGAATTTTTTACGGCGCACTTTGTCGGAAACTTTTTTCAAATTTTGGCGGTAATTCTCAATAATACGAATAAAATTTTCTTTCTTTGCAAATTTTGACGTGGCAAGAAATGACGTAATGCCTGAAAGGTTGCTTGCGATTTTGAGATTTTGAAAAACTTCGTCGGGCTTGTTCGTGAAAAAAATTCTACCGGTAGGCTTAAGGTCAAAATTTTCAATCGTCAAGAAAGTCGGCTCTTTCATTGAGTCCAAAATTTTTTCAAAGTCGGCAATGCTTTTCTGTACCGAATCAATCAAGCTACCCTGCGTCTCAAATTGCGTCTTGACGTCACTAAGAATTTTTTCCTGCGCGTCAAGCTGGGATTTAAATTCTCCGATACTTTGAACTTGTGATTCAAGTTGCGTCTTAACGTCGTCAATATTAGTTTTAACGTCATCAATATCAGTTTTAACATTGCCGATATCTTGAACTTGAGCAAGTTGAGATTTAAAGTCGTCAACTGCAGTCTTAACATCTTCAAATTCAGTTTTAACATCGTCAACCGTAGATTTAACGTCGCCGATATCTTGAACCTGTGCGAGTTGGGATTTAACGTCATCCACTGCAGATTTAACGCCGTCAATATCCGATTTAACTTCGCCGATATCTTGAGATTGCGTTTCAAACTGCGTCTTGTAATCGTCCAAAAACTTTTGCTGTTCATCAAGGCGCGTTTGAAGTGTCATTAACGCCTTTTTATCTTCGTCAAATTTAGCTTGAATGGCGTTGAAAGAATTTTGTATCGCGATAAAATTGCTCTTCCACTGCACAAGCGCCACGTGATGCTTTTGCAAGACGTTATTACAATCTGTTAATTTCTGCGTGAAGTCTTTGTGCTCGTCCTCAATCGTAGTAAGCCGCTCTTCAGACGCCGTATCATCTGCGGCAGGTGCGGGACGATCTTCAAAGGTCTGCACGCGATCTTCAAAGGTCTGTACTTGACTTTCTACATTTTTAACTTGCTCTTCGACGCCTTGAATTTGTCCTTCAACCGTCTTTAATTTTTCGTTCAAAGTATTAAATTTCGCGTCAAGATTTTTTATGCCGGTATCTAGAATTTGTAAATTGTCGTCGAAAGTTTTCAAGCCGTCAAGCATTGAATTGAAATGATCTGCAATATTTTTTACGTCAGCTATCAGCGTAGTTAAAGTTTCGTCGTAATTTTTACTTTGAATCGTCTGTACACTTTTATAAAGGCTGTCCGAGCGTTTTTGCAAAGTATTAATCTTTGTTTCAAGTTCGGAAATACTTTTGCCGTCCTGTTCCTCTTCAACCGCCTTCAAACGTTCAGACAAACTTTCAGTGTCAATTTTCGTTGCAAAATGCTGATCTTTATCCATTAAGCCCTGCGCTTTACGGCTGGCTTCTGCGGCGATTTTTTCAACGTTTTTGACGCGATTTTCTGCCTGTTCGTCATTTTGCTTGATAAGGTTTTGAAGGTCTTCGATTTTTTGAGAAATTTCACCTCTGCCGAAAAATCCCAAAAGTCCTACAAGACCGAGAAGACCGATTAAACTTGTAATTTCCATATAAAAATTTCCTCCATTAGTGAGTGGTAAATAGTGAGTAGTGAGTAGTCAGTAGTTAGTAGTTAGTAGTTAGTAGTTAGTAGTTAAAAGCTACCGGCTACTCAATGTCACTTTTCTTAATGAAAGTAATGTTGCCTTGCGTAATTTTTTCGTCGTCCAAATTTTTCAATTCAACGCTGATATCCAAACTGCCGTCAATCTGCGCGGTAAAAGTGACATCGACTTTGACTTCACCGGCTTTTAAATTCGGCGGCAAATTGTCAATTACCAGCGAATCAATTTGCTCAACGCCTTTGTCGTAGCCGTACTTTGCGGCAGGATAATTTTTCACGTCGCGTTCATAGTAGTCAATCTCAAGCCGACGCTGATTGTCACGCGAAAGATAAAACGTCCTTTTCATAGTGCAAGGCAACGGCGCATCTTCCGGAATCAGCATTTGAAATTTTTCAAACTCCATACCTTCAGCGGCAGTTATGCCCATTTGCAAAGTAGTCACGGCTTTGGTAAGTTTATCCATTTCCGCGTAACGTTCGGCAAGAATCGTGGCGCCGCGTGAAATTAATGTCGATACATCGTCACTGAAAACTATGTCTTGACTTTGAAGGCGCTCTTCCAAAGTTTTCTTGACAAGCGGAATATTTGAACTTCCACCGGCTAATACAATACGTTCAATTTTTTCAACGCCTTTATCCTTCGCCGCCTTAATCGTATTTAAAGTTATCTCAACGGTGCGGTTAATTTCCTCGCCGATAATTTTTTCCAACTCCGCACGTGTAAGGGTAAATTCAAATGTTTCAGACTTCCCATCAGGCAGGGCGATATTAAAAAATTCTTCGGCGTTTTCGTCTTCTGATAAATCCTCTTTGACAAGGTCGGCGGTACGCCAAATTTCACTCATATTCATACGATAATCAGCGGCAGAAATTTTATGCAGTTCCTCATCGAAGTCATCTTCCGTTTTTGGAAAATCTGTATCAAACTTTGAATTTACTGCGGCTAAAATTTTATCGGCAATCTTTTCAGTAAGCACATTGCCGCCTAAATGTTTGTCGCCGCCTGTCGTAATTTCTTCAAAAGCACCTTGATTTTTCTGTATAACCGAAACGTCGAAAGTACCGCCGCCAAAATCGTAGACTAAAATAATTTCGTCTGAATCATTGCCGCGCGAATTTTCATAGGCAACGGCAGCGGCAGTAGGTTCAGCGGCAAGTTTAATATTTTCAAGCCCCGCGTCATTGGCGGCATTTTTAACCGCGCCTTTTTCTGTCGAGCTGAAATTTGCCGGTACAGTGATAACTGCGCGGTCGATGCAACCTGCCGCCGCGCCAAATTCTTTTACCAGTTTGCTTTCAATGCCCTGTACAATTTTATTCAGAAAAAGTTTAGCTGCGTCCCTTGCACGAAGTGAAATTATTTCGCCGCTTTCTGCAGAAATTTCATGGCGCTGTGAATCGCCTATCGACGTTTTAAAATTTTCTACACCTGCCGAAGGATTTTGCGCCAAAAGTTTTTTCGCCGTACTGCCGATAAAATATTCTTCTGACGTGCGGAAATAAATTACCGACGGGATAATTTCGCTTTTATCATAGCGCAGGGCGCGAATCCTGCCGCTTTTATTCACGTATGAAACAACCGTGTTTGTAGTTCCAAAATCAATTCCAATTTCTTTTCCCATAAAATTATCTGTCTCCTGTTAGTTGTTAGCTATTAGCGGTTAGCTGTTAGCTGTTAGCTGTTAGCTTTTAAGTTTTATGTTTTAGGAAAACTGATCCCTAATCCCTGATCCCTAATCCCTGATCCCTACTCCCTAATCTCCGCTTGAACTTCAACAATTCGCCCTTCACCGAGTGAACCGTTGGCGGCTTTAAATGCAAAATCAAAAATCCTCAACAAATTTTCAACGTCTTCATCCGGCGCACCTATTTCAATCGAATCAGTTATGTACTCAAAAAGCATTTCCAAATGCCCCTTCTGCAAAAGACTTGCCATAAAAAGCGTGGGCGTTTCACCGTCACCGAAAATGTCGCGCAGAGAATATCGCAATTCATCCGGCAAATTTCTATACGATTGATACGCCTTTTCAAGTTCCAAATAGTTTTCTGCAAAATAATTCAGCCGCGCAGTTTTTTCGGCTAGCAGACGTTTCTTTTCTTCCAATGATTCTAAAAGCTCTTCAATCTGAACACGTGCCGCTTTTAATTTTTCTTCGCGCCGCTCCACTTCGTCAAACTGCCTTTCAAGGTCTCCCGACAAATCCGAATTTTGACGCAGTAAATCTATCACTTCAAAATTTTTGTTGGAAATTTCCTTTTCAAGTTGCGAACGAACATTTTGCAATTTTTCAATGGAACCGTTTGCCTCGTCAAGTTGACTTTGCGTTTGATCCAATTCTTTTTTGGAAATGCAATCGTCCATATTGAAGAACATTTTTTTTAAGTCGAAGAGATTGTTTCTTATGACGGCAAGGACGCGCTCTGAAAATTCTTTATCGTTCAAAGTTGCACCTCCCAAAAATTTGCTTGTTATTAAACTTAAAAAAAATTCGCTTAAAAAATTTTTTTACCTGCAAAAATTTAGCTGATTTTAGCACAAATTAAAAATTCCCCGACATAATCGAGGAAAATTTTTTTGATGAATCATAATTTGAATTAGTCCAAAAGTACATTAATATTTCATACGAATCACTGTAATTTTCGGTTCTACATGGGGATTAAGCTCCATAATCATAAATGAACCGCGCTGATCGTCACGTGGACGCGCAGCACTGCCGGGATTTAAAATCAATGGCGAGCCCGTAATATATTCCACAATGTGAGTATGTCCGAAAACTGCAATGTCTGCGCCCTGCGATTCTGCCGCCTCCATAATATATTCCTGCGTGTAACGTACGCCGTAATTATGTCCGTGCGTTATAAAAATTTTATGCTCGGCAACTTCCACCAACCTTTCATAGCAAGTGCCACTTGTGGGCCAATCACAATTTCCGGCAACTCCATAAACCGGAACCTCTACAAGCGACTGTAAATATTCAGCGTCCGGCGTACAATCTCCCATATGTAACCACATATCCATTTTTGGCGCAATGCTTATTGCTTTATCTATTGCCGCCCAACTTCCGTGTGTGTCGCTGATTAATCCTATATACACGTTATCACCACCTTTGTCAGCTTAAATATTTTAATTCTTAATTCTTAATTCTTAATTCAACTTACCAGTCTTTGTCACTCTGCCAAAATTCGCCTGTCAAAATGTTTACGCAGGAAGAATAACCGTGCAATCTTTTACAGCGAGTGTCAAGCATTAAAATATTTCGGTCGGGAACTTTCACCGGTACATTAACATCTTTGCCGTAGACAGTTTGAACAGGGCGATGTCCTATCACAACTATTTTATCGCCTTCATACTCCTTGTAAAATTCTTTGTTAAACATAAGTGTAAATTCATTCTGATCTTCCATTGCCACGCCGTCTTTAATTCCTGCGTGACAAAATATAAACTTTTTGCCGTCAATCGTAATGCGGAAATAGAATTTTAAATTTGACATAAAGTCGAAAACTTTTTTAGTAAACTGCGGGAAGTTATGAACCTTCAACCCCTCTGCAAACGCCCATTTTTTATCGAGATTTTCTTTTAAAGTGCCGTCGTCGTTAAAACAATCTTTCAGCGCTTCACGTTCCATATTGCCGCTTAACATTATGAAGTTTGACTTTTCATTATTTGGCATAAGCCATTGCAAAGTTTTTAAATCTTCACCGACTTTATCACCTTGAATGTAGTCGCCCAGAAAAATCACCAAGTCATTTTCCGTAACTTCAACTTTATTATACATTGACATAAAGCGCGTATAATTTCCGTGAATGTCACCGATCGCAAGGACGCGGCTGTAATTTTTATCGTTATATTCAATCGGTATGTCGTCTATTTGCAACGTCGCCCAATCTTTTACAAAATTGCCATCAGAAATTTGGGGTGCAAAGCCACAGCCGGTATCAATGCCAAAAAGTCCCGCATTGATTAGCGTAAAGCCGGTGAGTTTTAAAAATTTTCTTCGTGTCAAGTTCATTTTAAAATAGATCTTTTAATTTAGGTAAAATTTTTCGTAGAGCCTCACCGCGATGACTTATCTCGTCTTTTTCAGCAGGTGTAAGCTCTGCCATAGTCTTTGAATCGCTTACATAAAAATATGGATCGTAACCAAAACCGCCGTTGCCGCGCGGCGTAATTTTTATAGTGCCGTTAATAATTCCATCCGCAGAAATTTCACTGCCGTCTGTGTCGATAAAAATCAATGAACAACGATAATCTGCAGGTGATTCTGTAACACCGATTTTTTTAAGCTCGTCCAAAAGATGTACATTATTAGTGCCGTCATCGGCATGATAACCTGCAAAGCGCGCAGATTTTACGCCGGGCGCACCGTTTAAGGCGTCGACTTCCAAGCCGGAATCATCAGCAAGGCAGGCAATCCCGGTAAGCTTGTTAAAAAATTTGGCTTTAATACGCGCATTTTCTTCAAAAGTCATTCCGTCTTCTACCGCGTCAGGTAAATTTTCAAAATCTGTCAAAGATAAAATTTCTGCGTTCAATTCAGCAAATGCCGCCTTAATTTCTTTAAGCTTGCCGACATTTTTTGTAGCAATTAAAATTTTTTTCACTGTGCAAACCTCTAAAACTACTCATTAACTTTAGTAAGTAGTAAGTAGTTAATAGTAAGTAGTATTTTTCAACTACTCACTACTCACTACTTACTATTCACTACTTACTAACTACTAACTAATCTGCCCTACGCGCCACACCAATTCTTTCAGCGCGTCTTTTTGTATGTCGAAGAGTTCATCAATACCCTTTTCCGCCAAATCTAAAATGTCGTTTAAATCTGCGCGGGAGAAGGATTTTTTTTCGCCTGTAATTTGAATTTCAACAAACTCACCTGCACCGGTTTTTACAACGTTGCAATCAGCAAGCGTCTCATAATCTTCAGAGTAATTTAAATCTAAAATTTTTTCGCCGGAAGGTGAAATACCGGCAGAAATTGCAGCAACAAAATCTGTTACGGGAAAAATATTTCCCTCTTCATAAATCGTGTTGCAAGCCTCAACAAGCGCCACAAATGCGCCGGTTATCGACGCCGTCCGCGTGCCGCCGTCCGCCTGAAGTACGTCGCAGTCAATAGTTATAGTTCTTTCGCCTATCTTAGTTAAATCCGTCACTGAACGAAGAGCCCTGCCGATAAGCCGCTGAATTTCTGTATTGCGTCCATTAATTTTACCGCCTCTGTCACGAATTGAACGCGGCATTGTCGAGCCAGGCAACATTGAATATTCCGCCGTAATCCAACCTGTACCCGTGCCTTTCAAAAACGGCGGCACTTTATCTTCAACCGTCGCCGCGCAGATAACTTTTGTGTTGCCTACTTCGATAATTGCCGAGCCTGCCGGATGCATTTGAAAATGTCGTTCCAAAAACACGGGGCGTAATTGATCTGCGCGTCGTCCGTCAATTCTGTTCAATTTTTCTACCTCTATCCTAAATTATTTTGAAAATAAAAATTTCGTCCGATAGTGACTTAAAAAAGTATCGTTAAATTTTCTCAACGAATTATAGCACTTTCAGACGAATATTGAAATTTTTTTATGGTTTATACGAGTAAAAATTTTTGACGAATCAGCTTATTCACACGCGGTTGACTTTATAAAAATCTTCGTGTTAGAGGGTAGAGGGTAGGTATTAACTATTAACTATTAACTACTCACTAACAACTACTCACTAACTTACTACTCACTACTAACTAAATCTTAGTATTCCACATAATCAGCGCGTCTTCGCCGTCTTCATAATAGCCCTTACGCACCCCGACGCCGCGCAGTCCAAATTTTTCATAAAGCTTAATCGCCGCCGTGTTGCTTACGCGAACTTCAAGCGTTATGCCATTTACGTCGCGCAGTTTTATTCGACGAATAATTTCAGCGAAAAGTTTTGTGCCGATACCTTTACCGCGATAATTTTTTTCAACCGCGATATTGGCAACGTCCGCCTCGCCGAAACTTATCCACACGCAGGCATACGCAACAATTTTCCCTTCAATCTCACCGACAACACTTTCAGAATCTTTGCGTACAGTCTCGTACCAAAAATCTTCAAGCGTCCAAGGAAGATTAAAGCTGTTAAATTCAATTTCGGCAACGTCGAAAACGTCTTTCACCGTCATTTTTCGGAAAGTCACTTGTGGCGTTTGTCCCATAATATTTCCGCCTCCGAACGCCTTAAATACAGCGGCTCCAAATTCATAACATTGCTTTCTTTACCGGCGTCAAGTAAATCTTTTCCGCAAAGTGCGACGTTGACTGCGCGGGGCATTCTTAAATTTATCGGCGCGAATTTTACGTTAGCAGGAAGTTCACCTTTAATTTTACTTAACACGTCGCCGCATAAAATTATTTCTTCGCCTAATTCACTGACCTGTTTTAAAATGTCGGCTATAGGTTTAACCTTAACTTCGTCAAGCGGCTCGGCATTTTTAAATGTCTGCACATAGGCGGAATTTTTTTGTGCGTCGATAAGCGGAATAATTTTTGCATTACTACGCGGGAAGTGACAGGCAAGCGCTTGAAGTGTCGGTACGCCGATGATTTTTACCTGCCATGCGTAGGCAAGCGCCTTAGCCGCCGCAAGACCTATTCTCAAGCCGGTAAATGAACCCGGTCCCAAGCTTACGGCGACCGCGTCAACTTTTTCAACGTTTGCAATTTTTAAAACCTGTTCAATTTGCGGCAGAAGATTTTCAGAATGATACAGTTTTGATTCCTGCGAAATTTCAGCTAAAATTTTTTCTTCTGATATTAATGCGACGCCTGCCGCTCGTGTCGAAGTTTCTATTCCGAGTATTAACAAAATTTTCTCCTATAATTAGTGTATGTCAACTACCCACGACCAAAGTCGCGGGCTTGTCCAAGCCCATTATCTGTGTCTCGCTATTCTGACGCCTTAACGCTGTAGATTTTACGACGGCGCGGGTATCGGATTTCTGCCGAGATTCAATCCGTCAACGCTATATCTACATTGCCGACCGAATACTTTGTAAGCGTACATTAATTTAAAAAAAAGTCAAGAAGAAAGGAAGTGAATGTGAATCTACTCCCACGACTGAAGTCGCGGGTCTCCGACGCTTATGTTTATGAAGATGCTGACGCTATACCGACTTGGTTACGGTTACGCAAAAATTGTACTAAACAAATTGCCGCGCAGATTAAACCTACAGAAGTTGAAATCGTTAATGGAAGTCGCAGACCTTCCGGCGCGTAGAGTATGTATGTTGTCGTGACAGCCGTCATGCAAACTGCGGGGATAAGCGCCGCGAAATACGCCTTGCCCTCTAATTTCTGTACCATATAAATCGCGCCGGTCCACAACATAATTGTGGCTATTGATTGGTTTACCCACGCGAAGTAACGCCAAACAGCATTGAAATCTAATTGAGTGATAATGCCCGTTAAAAGTATCAGCGGCATTGCAAACATCAAACGATTTTTTATTTTATCCTGCGGCTTTTTAAACCAGTCAGACAAAATCAATCGCGCAGATCTTAAAGCCGTATCGCCTGAAGTTATCGGACAAACTACAACGCCAATCATCGCTAAAATCATACCGATACCGTCGCCGAGAAAACCGCCTGTAATTTGATATACGACGCCGCCTGCACCGTGAGCATTCATTTCTGTAGCAAGTGCATCTGTACCGTGAAAGAAAGTTACAGCCGCCGCCGCCCAAATTAACGCTATAACGCCTTCAGAAATCATTGCGCCGTAAAATACCGGACGCGCCAATTTTTCACTCTTCAAGCAACGTGACATTAACGGTGACTGTGTAGCGTGAAAGCCGCTTATCGCGCCGCAAGCTACGGTTATGAACATCAGCGGATAAATAGGCATTTCGTCGCCTTTAGGATGCAAATTTGCCAGTTGCATTTCAGGCATTGCCGCGCTTTCATTAAAAAGCATTCCGCCCATAATTCCCAGCGCCATGAGTATGAAACAAATTCCAAAAATCGGATAGAATCGCCCGATAATTTTATCAATCGGAAGGAGCGTTGCTAAGAAATAGTACGCTAAAATTCCTAAAAGTAAAATCGTTACGTTAAATCCTGTCAACATTTTCAAAAGTCCCGCAGGACCTACCGCGAATACCGCACTTAGTAAAATTAAGAGCAGCACTAGAAATACTCGCATTAACATCAGCGGCTTTTCGCCCAAGTATTTACCGACAATTTCCGATAAACTTTTGCCGTCTTCGCGCAGTGATATCATTCCCGCTAAATAGTCGTGAACGCCGCCTGCAAAAATCGTACCGCCTACTATTCAAAGATAGACGCATGGTCCCCAAATTGCTCCTCCTACTGCGCCGAATATCGGTCCAAGTCCCGCGATATTCAAAAGCTGAATTAAAAATACTTTCCATGTCGGCAACGGTACAAAGTCCACGCCGTCATTTTTTGTTACTGCAGGTGTAGGCGCATCTGTAGGCTTGAAAAAATTATCAACAATTTTTCCGTAGATAAAAAAGCCGATAAAAAGCGCCGCCAATGCCGCTAAAAAAGTTATCATCAAACTTCACCTCTGACTAATCAAGCCGAATCGTAATTGCGATTTTATGCTTGATATGCTAAAATTTTTTAAACATTTTTATGATAGCACAATGTACAAATATTTTCAATTAAAGTTTTTTTATTGAAATTTGGGGTTGAAATTATGGTTGACAAAAATTTATTCGTGTATGATTTAGCCGTTGTCGCGATTTTGAAAAATGAAGCGCCGTACGTGAAGGAGTGGTTGGACTATCATCTTTTGGCAGGCGCAGATCATTTTTTTTTGTACGATAATGAAAGTCCCGACAACTTGAAAGAAGTTTTACAGCCATACATTGACGCGGGAATTGTCACATATACATTTTATCCGGGACAGGCGCGGCAGTACGAGGCTTATAATGACGCACTGCAATATAAATTTTTATGCCGATACATGACGTGGATTGACGGCGACGAATTTATTTTTCCAAAGAGCAAGTCGACGATAGCTGAAATTGTCGACGAAGTGACAGGCGATAATCCTACTGCCGGTTCTCTTGGTGTAAATTGGCGCTTATTCGGCTCAAATCATCATACAAAGGCTGATTTAAGTCGCGGCGTTTTGGACAGGTTCACTGCGCGTGATTCTAAAGTAAATCAGCACGTCAAAATCATTGCCAATCCCCGCAAGATAAAATTTTTCCCCAATCCTCATTACGCCGTTTACTTAGACGGTGTCAACGCGGTTAATGAGACGGGAAAATTTTTTATCGGACCTTTCAACGAAGATAAGACGGCGGAAAAAATTGTGATAAATCATTATCATACAAAGTCTTTTGAAGAGTACGAACAAAAAATAAATCGCGGCAATGCTGACGGCACAAAAGCGCGTACCGTTGAAGTTTTTAAAAAGCATGATACCAATGACGAATTTGACGACGGCATTGTAAGATATCGTGACTCGCGCTTAGTCTCTTTGTTACCGTACGGCGGCATGGAAAATTTTTTGCAGTC
>CAJOKY010000018.1 GCA_905235425.1 uncultured Selenomonadaceae bacterium | reverse complement strand
AGGTTCAAAGAGCGTCGCGAGTGAAATTTTTATCTCCTAAAAACGGCGTCAAAACTGGATGAAACTAGCGTTTCATGAAGTGAAATGCATAAGTGAACTTTTCTGATAAAAAACGCTTTGTCAATATTTTTTGAGCATTTTCAGACGAGAAAAAATAATTGTGATATAATAGTAAACGGTGAGTGGAAAATGAGAAAAGAAAAGATGGCGCGGCTTGAAACGGGAATAAAAAATTTGACAAAATTGGCTGATGATCTTGAACGACAAATGGAAATATAGAGAAAGAAATTTGTAGGACGATAGAAAAAGTGGAAAATGGGAAAATTGAAAGCATCTTCGCTCAGGTGAAATGCGGGATAAAGAATGAAAATCTTGAAGTCTCTGCCGAATCGATAGTCCAACTGTTTGACGTACTGAGAAAAGATTTATAAAAGGAAAAAATATACCAAAAGAAATTGTTAGTGAATCAATTTTTGAAAAGTTTGAATATTAAAGAAGATTCTCTAGGCTCCGACCTTAAACTCTGCTGAACGCTTTCATCAAAGGCGTTCACCGTCATTGCGATAATGGGGAAACGACATAGCTTGATTTGGTTTAATTACGTCCCTCGCTTAGAAACCTCTCCCAGAAATTTAACGGCGCGCAGGCGATAAAACTTCTTCCGCAGCGTCCTCCTCTTAGTTTGAGAGTACCCTTGACAGGGGATTAGTTGGGATTTTAAATTTTAATTTTCTAAAATATTTTTTATAGTTCGGGAAGTGAAAAGTTGGAGTATATAGGGGGTTTAGAAAAATGTGAGATTGGAAAAGAAACCCTACTTGGCTGTATAGAAATGGTTGGTAATGGGGAAAAAATCTTCTTCAAAAAATTTAAGCTTAGTCAAATTTCTCCTGATTCGGATTTATACTTTTTAGAAATGGAAACTTTGTTTAAACTCAAATCTCAGAAATCTGATATTCTGAAAAAAATCAAAGAAATGGAAATCCATAAAGTCTGCCTTGAACAAGCTAAATAAAGTGTCTGGCTTGTCCATTTTGTCCGCCGCGCCGGTCAATGGTTTCAAATGCACTCACTCGAAACTTTTCGGGTGAGTAATTTTTTAGGTTATCGACCGATTGAAATAAGATACTGATAAGGAAAAAAACGCTAAAGGATTTATCAAGCTTTTAGTTATCTGTCTGTCCTACCCAGCAAATTGATTTTAAGGTATACATTTTTTTACACGGACTATACGGACAATTTGAACTTAGCCGAAAAAATCCTAATAAAAAGCCTGCGTAATTATAAGTTTTGATAATCGGCACGGGCGCAGTTGCATTTTCTTCAGGTATGGCGGCAATTTCCGCCGCTGTTTTAAACGTCATTGAAAGCGGCGATGAAATTATTGCAAATGGCGGACTTTTCGGCGGTACACGTGAATTTGTCAAGGAACTGAAAAATTTTCTGAACTCATTACAGACAAAACAAAAATAATCTACTTTTATTCGTTGACAGTACGGTTACAACGCCTTATTTGATTCGCCCTTTGGAATCGGGCGCGAATGTTGTCATTCATTCAACTTCAAAAATAATTAACGATAGGAGTTGAAGTAATTATGGAAAATTACAATCAAACCTTAATCACAGTGAAAGAGCTTTGCGAATTTCTTATGATTGGCAAAAATGCCGCTGACCAGTTATTAAAATCGGGGCAAATAAAAAGTTTTAGGATTGGACGTATTTGGAAAATTCCAAAGGTCAGTATAGAAAAGTATATCCGTGAACAAACTAATGGCAAATCTTAAGTTATAATTTTAAATGCTCAGAATCTAATTTCTCCAATAGCTCCAAAAAATCCATTCATAAAATATCTAAGGCTTAATGTTAGGCTAAAAAATGTCAGTCCGATAAATAACGGACTGACTATAATACCCATTACACCATTGTGGGACGTGCGGAGAATTTTTTATAAGTTAAGTTTAGCTCTGTCTACAGAAACATTAAAGTTAAAAATTATCAGGAGCATACATTTTTATCCCAAGTGGGCGAGAATACCCCCGTTTCTACAGGCGGTGGGAGTGTTCAATGAAAAGTTGTTAAGTGTAATCAACTCCATAGCTTTGAGTCTTTTCTAAACGTTGTATACTTGAAAGAAGTGTTGGCTGGCTGCCGAAGGTTATGGAAAAATTTTAAGCATAAATTTCTATTTTTCTTAGAAAATATTAGACAGGCTCCACATAAAACCAACTTCTTGGACGCCACGCGCTTTAATCTCATCGAAAATCGGCCTCCAAAAATCCAAGACTTAATGTCAATTTCTGAAACATCGCGCTTATGTTTTGGTATCAACAATTCCGCTTCACGATCACGCGGCATTGAAATTTGTGTTTCTAAAAAAACTTGACTCTGTTTTTACTTGAAATTATAATTAAATTAATATGGGAAGTAAAATAATTTAAGGAGTATTTTTTATGAAGTACGAATATTTTAAACCGCAGAATTATGACCGTACACAAACGGTAGTATCTTTGCTTGAAACGTCGATGAAATTAAATCGTGATAAAATTGCCATTGTCTTTAATGACAAAAAAATTACCTATGGCGAATTGGATATTTTTTCTGCCAAAATTGCCGGTTACTTGAAAGAAAACGGCGCGGGCAAAGAAAAAGCTGTTGCGATTCTTTTAAACCGCAGTGAAATGATGATTGTTGCTGCAATAGGAGCGTTACGAGCAGGTTGCGCCTATCAGCCGCTTGATCCGTCATATCCCGATGACAGATTAAAATTTATGGTAAGCGATTCTGAAGCTGTGGCAATTATCACGGATGAAAAACTTTGCCAAAGACTCCAAAATTTTCAAGGTACGGTACTTGACATTAAAAATATTGCAGAACTTCCCGAAAAAAATATTGAAAATACCTCGTCGCCTGAAGATTTATTTATACTTTTGTACACTTCCGGATCAACGGGAATACCAAAGGGCGTTATGTTGGAGCACAAAAATTTGGTTGCTTTTATCGACTGGTATAACCGCTACTATTCGATTACCGCTGAAAGTCGGGTGGCAGCTTATGCAAGTTTCGGCTTTGATGCAAGTATGATGGATACTTATCCCATTCTTTGCGCGGGCGGGCAACTCCACATAATCAGCGAAGAAATTAGAATGGATTTCCCGCAACTTCACAAATATTTTGAGGAAAATAAAATTACGCAAGCTTTTATGACTACGCAGGTCGGGCGGCAATATGCAAGAATGTATCCTGAAAGTAATGCATTAAAAAATTTATCGACGGGCGGAGAAAAACTTGTGCCCGTTGCCCCGCCGAAATATTCATTTTATAACGCCTATGGTCCCACAGAATGTACAATTTTTTCAACGATTTTTAAAGTTGACCGCCAATATAAAAATGTGCCGATAGGTTACCCTTTGGACAATTTAAAAATGTACGTTGTCAACGAAAAGGGCGAACAGGTTGAAAACGGGCAAGAGGGCGAATTGTGGATTTCAGGTGTACAGGTTGCCAGAGGATATTTGAAACGCCCCGAAAAAACCGCCGAAGTTTTTATTAAAAATCCTTTTTCAGATGACGTAGATTTTGCAAAAGTTTACCGCACGGGCGATATTGTCATAGGTTGTGACGACGGGAAAATTGAATTTGTCGGACGCCGTGACGGGCAAGTTAAAATTCGCGGTTTTCGTGTCGAGTTGCCGGAAATTGAGGAAGTAATTCGACGCTTTGACGGCGTGCAAGATGCAACCGTTGCCGCCTTCGATAAACCGGCGGGCGGTAAATATATTGTTGCCTATGTTGTTTCAGATAAAAAAATTGACGTTGAGGAACTTCACAAATTCATTGAAAAGACAAAGCCGCCTTACATGGTTCCCGCGTTCACTTTGCAAATTGATAAAATTCCTTTGAATCAAAATCAAAAAGTTGACAAAAAACGCCTTCCAATTCCCGAATATAATTCTGAAGATTATGAGGCTCCCACAACTGAAACTGAAAAATTTATTTGTGAAAAAATGGCGCAGGTACTCAAATTAAAACTTGTCGGCGTCAATGATGATTTCTTTCAAATTGGCGGCGATTCAATAACTACAATAATGTTAATAACCGAATGTGCAACGTCCGGCGTAAATATTTCTTCAATTTATGATTATCGCACACCGCGCAAATTGGCGGCTTATTGCGACAGTCTCGAAAATAATTTTGAAGATGTTCGCACCAAAAATCTTGAGGCGATGAAAAAAATTCATCCGCTTACCTATGCTCAAACGGTAAATTTTAATATGCAACTTGACGAGCCAAATGAAATTTACTGCAACAATCCCCGCCTTTTCGTTTTGAATGATGATATTAATTTAAACCGTATGAAAGACGCCGTTAATAAAGTTATGGCTCATCACCCCGTTTTCAGAACAAAAATGATAACCGACGAACGCGGCGAATTTGCCAAAAACGAAGACGGAAAATATTTGCAAGTTTACGATGAATCTCTTTTCACGCCGATTAAAATTTCTGATTTAAGCGATGAAGAATTTGCAACGCTGAAAGAAAATTTAGTCAAGCCGTTCACTTTGAAAAATGGCGATATTTGGCGCGGCGGAATTTACAAAACGCCTTCAGCCGCGTATTTGTTTTTGGATTTTCATCATTTCATTATGGACGGTTTTTCAGTGCAGATAATTCTCAACGAAATTTATAATTGCTATCAAAATTCCAATTACAGCTTGCCGGAAGATTTTTATTTTTATCTGCTGGAATTGCATTTTAATGACAGTGAAAATAACGTTGAGGCGGCAGAGTATTGCGATAAAATTTTCCGCAGTGAAATTTCTTTGGCTGAAAATGAAATGCCGCTTAAGCCTGACAATACCGCCGAAAAAATGAAAGGCGCGGTTAAAATGACGCCTGTACCCGTTTCAAAAGAAAAACTGCGCGGCAATGTTCAATATCTTACCGCCTGCGCGCTTGCCGTCGCCGCGTACAACAACACAGATCGTTCTATTGTGCTGTTCACTCATTACGGCAGAAATAATAACTTTTCGATGACTTCGGTCGGACTTTTTATAAATCGTTATCCGCTCTTTCTTGTCCGTGAAAAAGACGACACGCCGCAAAAACTTTTTGAAAAAGTTCAAGCGCAAGTAAGTTTTGCGGAGTCGCACATAAATTACCCGTTTTTGGAAAATTTGGAGCGTCCCGAACTTGCCGTGCGTTATATCTACCACAAAGATATTATGGACATGGGAAATTTTTCAAGGTTGATAAAAAATTTTATTCTGCTCGACACGCACGACAGCAATATGACTGACAGCCTTTTTGGCGTAAGTATCATTGACAACAGCGCGGACGAAAAAATAATTTTCTTTGAACGTTACGCGGGAAATTGTTACAACTCGGCAAGTGAAGAAAAATTCCGCAAGTTGTTTTTCGATGCGGCGAAATTTTTAGCCGAAAATTAACAGGGGGCAAATTATGGACGTTGAATTAAAAAAAATTTTGGAAGTATCTGCAGGCGAAAAATTTGAGTACGATGCCTCTAAAACGTGGCTTGACTTGTTCAAAATGCAAGTTGAAAAGACGCCGGATAAAATCGCGGTTGCCGATGAAAATTCAAATTTCACTTACAAAGAACTTGATGAAATTTCTGACAAAGTGGCGGCGTGGCTGACTGAAAACGGCGTCGAGGCAAATAAATTTGTTGCCATTCGTATGGGCAGGGTAAAAGAATTTTACGCGGCAGTTACAGGAATTTGGAAAATCGGCGCGGCTTACCTTCCAATAGATTTGGATTATCCCGCCGCACGTGTTGAATATATGTTGGAGGATTCCGAAGCGAAAATTACTTTGACTGAAGAAATTATCGCCGAAATTTCCAAAACTCAAACGGCGTCAAAAATTTATAAAACTTCGCCGGAAAATTTGGCGTATATGATTTACACTTCGGGGACGACGGGCAATCCAAAGGGCGTTATGATTCAACATAAGGCGTTACTGAATTTTGTTTATTTCATAAGTCACCGCTGGAATTTGACGGAAAAAAGCATAATCGCCTGTCATTCAAATTTTTCGTTTGATGCATCGGTTGAAGATTTATATCCCGCGTTAATTGTCGGCGGGACGGTTTTTGTAGTACCTGAAGAAGAACGCCACGATATTTTAAAAATGCGTCAATTCATTGCAAAAAATAAAATCACGGGCGGCAGCTATACAACACGTTTTGGACAAATTTTAACTTCAAATGAGCCGCTTGACCTTGAGTATATTGTTTTGGGCGGCGAGGCTATGACTTCCGTGCCGAATGTACGCGGAAAAGTTTTTAACACGTATGGCCCCACTGAATTTACCGTTGACGCAACATATTTTGAATTGGAAAAGGGCAAAAATTATAATCCAATTCCCATTGGCAGACCGCTTTATAATTGTTCGGCTTTTATCGTCAGCAAAGAAAATAAACTTTTGCCGCTTGGCGAAATTGGAGAGCTTTGCCTTGCGGGATCTCAACTTTCTGCAGGTTATTGGAAACGCCCCGAACTTACCGCAGAAAAATTTAACGAGATTGAAATTGGCGACAAAAAAATTAAAGTGTACCATACGGGCGACCTTGCAAAGTACAACGACGACGGCGAATTGGAATTTTACGGGAGAATTGATTTTCAAGTTAAAATTCGCGGTTTTCGTGTCGAGTTGCCGGAAATTGAGGAAATTATTCGCCACTTCGACGGCGTAAAAGATACAACGGTTGTAACTTTTGATAAGCCGTCCGGCGAAAAATATATTGTTGCTTACGTTGTTTCAGATGAAAAAATTGACATTGAGGCGTTGCACAATTTTATTTCAGAAAACAAGCCGCCTTATATGGTGCCCGCGTTTACAATGCAAATTGATAAAATTCCTTTGAATCAGAATCAAAAAATTGACAAAAAACGCCTTCCACTTCCTGAATACAATTCTGAAAATTATGAGCCGCCGGAAACTGAAACTGAAAAACTTATTTGCGAAAAAATGGCAAAGGCACTCGGTTTAAAACTTTTTGGCGTCAACGATGATTTTATAAAATTTGGCGGAGACTCACTTGCAACGATTGTTTTAATAATGGAGTGCGCAAATCCCGGCATAAATATTTCTTCAATTTATGAGTATCGCACGCCGCGCAAATTGGCGGCTTATTGCGACAGTTTGGAAAGTGTAGAAGATATTCAGGCGAAAAATGCAGCCGCAATTAAAAAGCCTCACCCGCTTAATTCAGGGCAAAAGTTATATTTGAGGCTTATGCAAGAAAATCCCGCCGCCTTGTACGATAACGATCCGTTTTTGGCGCGGTTGAATGATGATATTGATTTGGAAAAAATTAAAAACGCCGTCAATAAAGTTTTGAAAAATCACCCTGCCTTGAGTACAAAAATTTTTGCAGATGAACGCGGCGACTTTTTGCAAATTTACGATGAATCACTTTTCACGCCGATTAAAATTTCTGATTTAAGCGATGATGAATTTGCAACGCTGAAAGAAAATTTAGTCAAGCCGTTTGCATTGACGGGAGGAAAATTTTGGCGCGGCGAAATTTATCGCACACCTTCAGCCGCTTATCTGTTTTTAGATTTTCATCACATTGTTACCGACGGTTTTTCAATTCGTTTGGTGCTTGATGAAATTTTTGCATGCTATCAAGACGAAAATTACAAATTGCCGCAGGATTTTTATTTTTATCTACTGGAGGCTCCGTTGCGTGCCGAAGGTACGAAAGAACAGCAAGAGGCGGCGGAGTATTGCAATAAAATTTTCCGCAGTGAAATTTCTTTGACAGAAAAAGAAATTTCGCTTAAAGCCGATAACGAGGCAACCAAATTAAAAGGCGCGTTGAAAATGTTCCCGCTTCCCGTACCAAAGGAAAAATTGCGCGGCAATGTGGCGTATCTTACGGCTTGTGCAATGGCTATTTGCGCCTACAACAATACAAACCGTGCGGTTGTGCGTTTCACTCATTACGGCAGGGATAACAGCATTGCAATGAATTCTGTCGGGCTTTTCGCAAAATATTATCCCGTCATTTTGGTTAAGGAAGAAAATGACACGCCGCAAAAACTTATAGAAAAAATTCAAGAGCAGGTTAATTTTATCGAGGCGCACATTGACTACCCGTATTTTAAAAACAGTATTGAAAATCCCGATAAAATTGTTCGTTTCATTTACCAAAAAGATATTTTGGATATTGGCAACATTTCAAAACTTATCAAAGAATTAATCCCGCTTGAAACCGATAATGCCACTGCAACGGACAGCCCGTTTGGAGTCAGCGTTTTTGATGATGTTTCGGAAGAAAAATTAATTTTAGTGGAACGTTACGCGGAAAATTGTTACACTGACGAGAGCGCAGAAAAATTCCGCCAACTGTTTTTTGACGCGGCGAAATATCTGGCAGGCACTAAATGAAAAAAAATTTTATCGCAGATTATATAAATCGAATGTTGCCCTCAATTATCTTGAGTCAAATTGTAATGGAAATTTGCACGGTAATTGACGCGGCACTCACGGGGCAATTTCTCGGAAATGAAGCGGTTGCGGCAGAAGGTATGGTTACGCCGGTAGTTTTGATTGTAATTGCCGTTGCCGGGATTATGTCCGCCGGTAACGCCACAATTTGCAGCAATGAATCAGGAAAAGGCAACCTTGAAGAAATTAACAAAGTTTTTTCTACAACTTTTTCAGTTTCGCTTGGATTTTCGATAATTTGTACTGCGCTGATTTTAATTTTTGCGTCCCCGATATGTAAAATTTTGGGATTGACGGCGGGAACGGAACTTTTTAATTTAACGTATGATTATATGATTGGCTACGTCCCGCTGATGCCGATTCTTGCCGTGATAATGACACTGCCCGCCATTTTGCAAATTGAAGGCGACAACAAAACAAGCGTGTTTGCAGTCAGTTTGGTTTTCATTCTGGATATTTTTTTTGACTTGCTGAATATTTTTGTATTTCAGTGCGGAGTGCTTGGAATGGCACTTGCAACCACTTTAAGTTATTATGTTGCCGGTGTTTTGGTGTTGGTCAGATTTTTTGGAAAGAAACGCACTATTAAATTTTCTTTGAAATATGTTGAATTTCGGCGCGTCGGAAAAATTTTATCTTACGGCACGCCCGCTTTTGTAAATGCGGTGTGTTTGGGGCTGACAACCGCCGCACTCAACGCGGCTTTTTTGCAATTCGGTTCAGAAATTTATGTTGCGGCTTTTACAATCGTTACAAAAATTGGTGAAGTCCTTTTGTGTTTCTGCTACGGAATGTACGAAATGACGGCAACGGTTACGGGAATTACCAACGGAGAAGAGGACAGGGACGGACTGGAAGAAATTTTAAAAATTATGTGTCGAAAATCTTTTATAATCAACGCGGCACTGATGGCAATAACTTTTCTGTTCAGTTCGCTTGCAATGAAAATTTTTACCACTGACGAAACAATTATAACTTTGGGCGCGTTCGGTCTGAATATTTTTGCTCTGCAATTTATTTTTCGCAGTTTAATTTTGTGTTATGTGGGATATTTGCGCGGCTTGCAAAGATTTATGGCGGGTAATGTCATTTTGGTTGTATTGGCGGCAAGTGCATCAAGTTTTGCATGGCTGGCACCTTCAAAAATTGGCGTCGATGCAATTTGGTACAGTTATTTTGTATCAACGATTTTTACTTTGATTTTTTTGGTTATGTTCGTGAGATTTTCCGAAAAATTAAATCCTTTTTCATGGCGCACTTTGATTTTAAAACCCGCGTCTTACGGGATACCGAAAGAAAATTTTCTGGAATGGGAAATTTTTGATATTCCGCAACTTTACGACTGTTGTGCGAAGGCGGCGGATTTTGTGAAGGCACATAACGGCACAAAGCAACAAATTTACCTGCTTTCACTTTTTATGGAGGAAATGGGCAGAAATGTTTTGACGTGGGCTTTCCGTGACGAAAAAAAGCACCGCCTTTTGATTAAGATTATGTACAGCGCGGGAAATTTTATTTTAAGATTTCGTGACGACGGAATAGTATTTGACCCGACAGAATATTATCGTATTCACAAAAATGAAACTCCTTTAGAAAATTTCGGGATTAAGATTGTTTTGGGTATGGCGTCTGAAGTTACTTATTTGAACACGATGAATTTAAATAATCTTCTGGTGAAAGTGTGAGGGCTTGACAATGTTTAAAATTTTTCAAAGGGCGGCGCGTGACGCAACCGAATTAAAGCACGGAGCAAATATTTTTCACGAGGCTTTAAATAACGGCGAAAAATATTTTCACGTCACGGACGGCGGGCAAAGGTATGACCTTGCCTACATTAAAAATAACGATATGCTCCCCGAAAATTATCGCAAAGTCAAAAAGGGTATTGATGTTTATCCTTCCTACTTGAACTATGACGAAAACGATATTGAAAATTTGGATCTGTCTTTGCTGAAAAAAAACACGGAGATTTTTTTTCACGAACTCAACGAATATTCGGTAGTTATTGCGCGGCTTGCGTTGGAACATACAAACGCCGAAATTTATTTTTTAAATCCTTTGGCAAAAATTTTTTTTATTGAAAATGAACGCCTTCACATTGTAGAAAAATTTCCTCTGGCTAATGATGAAACATTGCAAGTTATTGATGAGCCGTTTTTGACAGGTTACCTGGAAGGGAACTTTCATAAAATAAGTTCAGCCCCTGCATTTCACTCAATATTTTTCAAACAGTCTTTGACGAATTTAAATCTTGCAGATATTAAATATTTGGAATTGTCAATAGCGCCAAATGTAGGCGTCGGTGGTATTCTTTCCTACTACACGCGGGCTAAAGAAATTATTCGTAAAGAAGGCTGGGAAATTTATCTCAAAGAAAATTGCACGCGCTACCCTCAAGAAATGTTGCAAAAATATTTTCAGCTTGCCTCCAAGCCGCAAGATTCAACGCCTGAAAATACAATTTATCTGCAGGATGTACTTGTTCTCGATACTACTTATCACGCTTCAAAATTCAACGTTGAAATTGATGAAAATATTCTCACCGAAAATTTCCGCGCAGAAATGGAAGAATACGCGCAGGCAGTTTTGGGCAGTCACAAAGTTTTAGGCGTCTTGATTCGCGGCACGGATTACATTGTTTCAAAAATGGGCGGCGTGCGTCAGCAGGCGACGGTTGATGATATGTTGCCGCTGATTCGTGAATGGATTGACGCTGACGGTTACGATTTAATTTTTTTGGCGACGGAAGACCAAGATATTTTGGACAGAATGCAAAAAAAGTTTGGCTCAATGATTCGTGTTGTTTCGCAAGTTCGCCACAGCGTCCGCGATTTTGAAAATATGAAACTTTTGAGTGAGATTGAAAAGAAAGAGCAACAGGACAACAGCGGATTAGCCGAAGATAACACGGTTAATTATTTTTACGCGCTTTATCTTCTGTCGAAGTGCGAAAGCTTTACGGCAAGCGGGCAATGTCACGGTTGGAACGTCGTCAATTCTTTCAATCACGGGAAATTTAGGCGTTGTTATAAATTTCAAGTCGGAGTTAATTAAAATCGGTAAACTTGAAATTTTGAATTTAAAGCAGGTTTCAAAGTATTTTCGCTTTTCCATACCAACAAGCGCAGATAACGTTAAATTGAGGCGTTTATGCGCGTTTGAGAGCTTTTTAAATTGTTGCCGACAAATTTTTTGAAAAGTGGGAGTGACTTTAATGAATTTTGATTTTAATAAAGGCATCTTACAAATTGAATTGCCTAAAATAATCGATCCGAACAACGCAAATGTTGTTGAAGAAGCTTTAAAACTTATGCCAAATTTGAAAGACGCCAAAGAAGTTACAATGAACGCGGAAAATTTAGTTTATATTTCGTCGCTGGGCTTGCGCGCCATTCTTAAATTTTTGAAAGCGTACAAGGGCAAACCTGTAACAATTTTTAATGTCAGTCCCGAAGTGTACGAAATTTTTAACCAAACGGGATTTACCTCACTGCTTAAAGTCGTGAAAAAATTTCGCAAAGTTGACGTTGAAGGAATGGAATTAATTGGCGCGGGTATGTACGGCGCAGTTTACCGCATCAACGCTGAACAAATTTTAAAAATTTTTTACGGGATTGATTCCGAACTTGAAATTTTGCCCGTAATTGAAACAATCCGAACGGCTTTTATTCATGACATTCCCACAATAATTCCGTTTGAAATTGTCCGCACTGAAAAAGGAATAGGCATAATATTGGAGTTGCTCAATTCTGAAATGATGTCAACGCTTATGAATAAAAATCCCGAAAAATTTGACAAATATGTAAGCGATATGGTTACATTGATCAAAACACTTTCCCAAACGGTTTTGGATGAAGGCACGCTTCGCAGTCGAAAAGAAATGTTACTTTCAAAATTGGATAACGCCGAAACTTTTTTGACGGCGGAAGAAATTGCAACCATAAAAAATTATATAAACGTCGTCCCAGACAGAAATACCGCAGTGCATGGGGATTTACACGCCAAAAATATTATGATTATGAATGATAGACCCGTTTTAATTGATATGGACGAATTCAGTTGCGGGCATCCCGTTTGGGATATTGGAAATTTTTACTTCATCTATTATCTTCTGCCACATCTAGAACCGAAAATTGCAGAAGATTTATTGGGAATTGCCGGCAAAATGCCTTACCCTGATTTTTATAAGCAAATTATCGCCTTTACATTTGCGGAGGCTGCCGATATTTGGGATAAATTTTTCAATGAATATTTTGCAGATTATTCATCGGAAGAAAAAAAATTGATTTTGGAAATTGTGGATTTTTACGGAACTTTTAAGTTTGTGACTTTTCTTATTGATGGTTGTAATGGTTCAAAAGATAACGCAAAAATTGCAAACAACGTTAAACATATCAGGCGTTTTCTTGCCAAATTGGAAAAGAAAAATATCGAGAATTTAATTAAAAGCCTTGATATTCTGAAATGAGGAAATTTTAATGACGCCATTCATTGAACAACTTGAGAAAAATTGCAAAGATTTTCCCGACCGTTTGGCTTTGACGCTTAATGCTGAAGAGCGCGTGACTTACGGCGAACTTTGGAATTTGTCAGGCAAAATTTACGCTTACTTGAAAAATAAAAATATCGGCAGGGAAGATTTTGTTTTGATAAACCTCCCGCGCGGGCCAAAAATTGTAATTGCAAATATCGGAATTTGGCGAGCGGGCGCGGCGGTTACGATTACTGAAAAAGGTTATCCCGCCGAACGCGTTGCACATATCAAAAAGGACTGCAACGCCAAAATCGTTATCGACGAAAATATTTATAATGAAATGTTGCAATGTGAAACTTTGGACGGCTACGAAAAAGTTAATCCGCACGACGCTTGCTTTGCCGTGTATACTTCCGGCTCCACCGGCAACCCCAAAGGCGCACTCCATGAATTTGGAAAAATTGAAACTTTTGTGCGCTGTTACAACGAAAATGAAGCGGGAGTTAAAAAATTTGCGGCGATTGTTCCGTTAAATTTTGTCGTCTACTTTATAAGAATGTTGCACGAATTTTACATCGGCACGAGTTTTTATATTTTGTCGTACGATTTAATAAAAAATATTTCGGCAATGTCAGATTTTATCATCAAAGAACAGATTGACGATATTTTTATGACGCCCTCAATGTTGAAACTTTACAAAAAATTGCCGCCGACTTTGAAAACAATTTTGATAGGTGGCGAAGCGTCTTCTGAAATTTATGTGCAGACGCCGAAAATTTTCAACGGCTACAGTACAAGCGAAGTTGGCTTTTTACTGTCAAGATTTCCTATTGACAAGCCGTATAAAATAACGCCCGTCGGGAAAAATTTGGGCGGCGTGGAAATTTTAATTTTGGACGAAGACGGGCAAAAATTACCTGACGGCGAACAGGGTGAAATTTGCGTTGAAAATGATTTTTTTCGCGGTTATATCAACCTGCCGGAACAAACTGCGGCAGTCTTTCAAAATGGAATTTATCACACGGGCGACATCGGCTACAAAAATGAAAACGGCGATTTAATCATAAGCGGACGCCGCGACGAAATGATAAAAATTAACGGCAACCGCATTGAACCGGCGGAAATTGAAACTGTTGCAAAAGAAATTTTGAATGTGAAAAATTTGGTTGCCAAAGGTTTTTCCGGCGAAAATTCTTTTGTTGTGCTGTACGGGCTGACTTCGGAAATTGGCAACAAGTTTGACGAAGAAAATATTGCAGCCCTGCGCGAAAAACTTTCCAAACGTCTTCCGCAATATATGATTCCAACTTACTACTTGACGTTAGAAAAATTCCCGCTTAACGCCAACGGCAAAACAAGCAGGAAACTTTTTCCCGTGCCTTATGCGAAAAAAGATTCTGCCGAATATGTGCCGCCTGTTACCGAAACAGAAAAAATTATTTGTCAAAAAATGGCTGAAGTTCTCGGCGTCGAAAAAATCAGCCGCAACGCAGATTTTTATCAAATGGGCGGCAATTCACTGAAAACCATTTTGCTTGTAACTGAATGTGACGCGCTTGCAATTCAAAGTAGCGACGTTTATAAATATCGTACTCCCGAAAAACTTGCGGCTTTTTGCGACGAAAATAAAAATCGCGACACTCATAAAACTTTCCCTGCCGCGCAAATTTTTAAAGAAAAAATTTTCCCTGCCATAAATGACGCCTACCAAAACTACCTGCAAACCGGCAAAATTCGTTCATGTTACAGTTCATTTTTCGCGCTTAATGAAGACACGATGAAAAAAATTTCCATGAGCATTACCCAAGAATTTACTTTACACGAAGAAGTTGACGCGGCACGCCTTCAGTCTGCCGTTGATAAAGCCGTTGAAGTTTGTCCGTACATAACCTTTGATATTTCCAAAATTGACGGGATTGTTTACTTTCAAAAAAGTAATTTGCCGCTCGCAGTGCATAAGGCGGGGACTATTGAGGAATTTGGAACGGCAGAAAATAACTATCATTATGCCGCAGTCGGCTACGACGACAGAAAAATTATTTTTAACGTCAGCCACATTTTGACGGACGGTTTTGGAGTAAGTTGTTTTATTCAAGCGGTTATGGATTTTTATTTTGGCAAGGAGAAAACTTTTTATCAAGGCGCGGACAAAATTGACTTTGTTGCTGATTTAATGGCGCAGGAATTACCGCTGCCCGATGACTACGAACCGAAAAGCTACAAGGTTGAAAATCATTTTGTACCGCCGGAAATAAATTCTGCTGAAGACGGCAAGACGTACGAAAATGTTATTGAGATATCTGCACAAAAATTTAAAGACTTCTGTAACAAGTACAACATTTCCGAGCAGATTGCCGTATCGATTTTGTTGGCAAAGGCGGTTCAAACTGCGCATCCTGACAATGATAAAATTATAAGCGTTCGCGGTCCGGTAAATACTCGAATACTTTTGCAAGTTCCAAATACTTTTCAAAACGCCAGCATTCCGCACATTTTCTTGAACATTGAGCCGCGTTGGTTGCAAGACGAATTACCTGCCGAAGCATTGAAAAATCTCGAAATTGATTTTGCCGACCAATATTCATATGAAAATTTGGCGGCGTTCACAAATTGGACACGAAAATTTTTCACGATAAAAAATCCTGCCGAGAAAGCTGAATTGGCTAAATCTTACAAAAGGCAGACAGACATTTTTGTAAGTTACATGGGGAATGTTTTAGACGACGATATTTCGCAAAATATAGCCTCCTTCAGACAAAAATTTAGTGCCTCGTATCCTTTGATGGTGTATGCGTTTACATACGGCGATAAAATTATTTTGAAAGTGATTCAGTCGTTTGAAAGTTTGGCTTATGTGGAAAATCTTTTGAAGGTTACCGAAAAACTTTGAAATTTTTTGTTATGCAATGAACCGATGATTTGATAAGCGGTGCATTATATATTTTGGGCATTATTTATAGGCGATTCCAGAAAGAGTTCGCGGGTTTTTTAGCGTCTTCGGAGGGCTTGAAATGTCTGAGTTTAAAAAATTGGCAAAGTCGATAATAGCGACGGGATTTCTTTTTTCAAATACAAAGCCGGACTGATTAACGAAGACTGGGAAAATAAATTGGAGCAAAATTCTTCGCCGTATACTTCCACCATAGTTTTTCTTGTTCGCAAAGGCAATCCCAAAAATATTCATGATTGGAACGATTTAGCCCGTGAAGGCGTGGTAGTAATAACGCCAAATCCCAACATTTTTTATAAAAGCATCTGTCGAATCATTCAAAGCGTTGTAAGCAAGTGCTAAGCCGAGAGCCGTACCCTTGCCGCCGGAAAGTTACCCTGCGAC
>CAJOKY010000017.1 GCA_905235425.1 uncultured Selenomonadaceae bacterium | reverse complement strand
ATTATCCTTGTTGCCGGTGCAAGACAAATTGGCATGTCGGAAGTTACAAAAACTGCACGCAATATTAACCTCGACGCCGATAAACTTTTAGGCGATTGGATAGTTTGCATACCGGGATTTACCCTTCAAAAATATCGGCAACTGCAAAGGTCGCGGCTTTCCATTTTCGCCATTAATTGTTATGGTGGGGTAATAAGCAACCATTTAGGGTTACCTTTTCACACTCCTATAGTCAATATGTTTTTTGATGAAAAAGAATATATTCATTTCTTGCGCAGTCCTCGTGTATATATGGAAGAACAATTAGTTTTTCAAGGAACCGGCTATGATACCGCTCAAAAATTGACTTATCCGATTTATACACTTGGCAATGTTTCGATACATATGAATCACTATCCAAATTTTGATGAAGCCGTTGCCAAATGGAATGAGCGCAAACAACGCATTAATTGGTATAATCTTTTTGTCACAATGCACACTGCAGATCCGAATGTTTTGGAACAGTTTGACGAGTTGCCACATTGTAAAAAAATTTGTTTCGTACCATTTAAATCTGATTTAGATTCAGCATTTTACATTAATCCTGAATATGCTTATCGTGCATTAAACAGAGAAACTCCATTTTGGAATGTTGTCAATCAGTCGGGACAAGGTTTCCCGGTTTATTACTATGATATGTTCGATATGCTTTTATATGGCAAGAAAACGCCGCTGATTGAAATGTAAATGCAAGGAGATGATGCTGTTGGGGAGCATAAAAATCAACACGGAAACTACAGTAAGTGAAACTAATTCAATTGATAATCAAAATTTTTTTGTTGACCGCCAATCTCAAAGTGAAGTTTTTGAAAAAAATTTACTTGATGTCACCGGTTCAAACAATCAACTGATTTACTATGCAGGTACCGGCGGCATTGGAAAGAGTACGCTGATTCAAAAACTTGAAAATGACATTAACAATGCGACAAGAAGTTTACGGTTTAAAACCGTCAGCTATGATTTTACAAGCGGCACGGATATGTTGACGGCGTTAAATGCTCTGAAAAAATTTTTGGCTGATAATTACGGAGTTGAATTTCAATTTTTTGAAGAAGGTTGCTTGAGCTACTACACAAAGTGCGGTGATGAAGCCGGTAAAATTCAGATAGAAAAAATATTACAAGAAAGTACATTTCTGAATAAGCACAAAAAAAATTTAGCAAATTTCATTAATCAATCTTATAACATAAGCAATCTGAATAAGGTTTTGGGTGGCGGCTTAGGCGAAGTCGGATATATCGCCGAAGGTATACCGATGTTTAGAATGTTGCAGGGTGTTGTAGGGTTCATAGATGACCGAATTACGGCGCTTGAGAAAATTCGGCGTGAAAACGATAAAATTTATAGAAATTTTGCTGTCAAATTGGAAGAAAGAGAAAAACATATTTCGCCGGAAGCCATCAAAGAATATCTGCCGACGCTTTTAGCTATGGATATTTCAAAATGGCTTGAAAAAGAAAATTTTTTCTTGGTAGTTTTTCTTGACACATACGAGCAATTAACCGAAGATGAAAAAGATACAAAACGCCACGAAAAATTGATTTGCGAGAAACGCGATGTTCCTGCTGATTGGTGGATTGAAAATTTAATCTGCAATACTGCGCGTGTTTTATGGGTAATTGCCGGACGCAGTAAAGTAGAAAAAATCGGTGAACACATTACGCTGAAAGAAAACGAACACATATTTACTTTGACGGCGTTGGGAAAGAAATTTGCCGACGAATTTTTAAGTAAAGCCGGCATAAAAAATTCTAATCTGCGCGAAGGCATTATTAAATTGACTTGCGGCTATCCCGTTTACCTTGCGGCTTGCGTCGATACATACAATGTGGCATTGGCGTCAAAAGGCGAACTTCCCGCGCTTTCAGACTTCGGAGAAAAACGCGCAGATATCATCGAACGCTTACTGGGATTTATGAATGACGGTACAAGAAAGATGGTTAAGCGTCTTTGCGTTTTGGGCAGGTGGACGGACGTACTTGCCATGCGCGTACTTGGTATTCTGAATAAAAATAATCGTGACACCTATGAACGCGTCAAAAAACTTTCTTTTGTCTCCGCGCAGAGTGATAATGTCTTCGCCTTTGACAGAAGTATTCAAGGCATTTTGTTCAAAGATTTGTTAGAGAAGGACAAGTTTTTTATTTGGCAAACGCGCGATGCCGTCAATCAATTTTTTCAACATGCTTTCTACAAAGTCGATGCTGAAGAAAATGCGGACTTCACAAACGAAGACAGAATTTTATTTTTTAAGTTTTGGTCCGACATTATTTTACGTACTACCGGCGCCCAATTTTTAATGAAACAGTATTCAGAGAATTTAGCGCCAATAAGCGCCCATTTGGACGACAACATTGTAAAGGAAGTGGTAGTTCAATTTAAAAATAAGATTGAAAAAAATGTCGGCAAAGAAAATATTCATTACGCATTTTTTGATCATTTGCTCGCGCAGATAAAATTTGCAGAAGGTGACAGCACAGAGACGTTGAAATTTGCCGAAAATGCGTATAAAAAAATTTCAAATGCGTTTAATGTCAGAATTTTAAAGTCATCTATGTCGGAAGGGCATTACAGCATGGCTCTCTTTTACGCAATGCGTTTACCTGAAACTGCGGACAATTACAAAACTTTTACAAAGAATTTTAAAATTGCAGTTAAAAATATGTCTGCAGACGCCAAAAAAATTTTCATTGCGCATTATGGACGTATGTTGAGATGCTTTTTGGACGTGTACCGAAAATGCGATGAAGCTATTGCGTTGATTGACAGAACAATTGAGTTTATAGGCGACGGCAAATGGCTCGGCGAAAGCTTTAATGAATTTCTTGCTGACATCATGCTTTACAAATTGTCTGCTATAAATCATTTGGGCAAAGTCGAAGAATTTCAAAAAATTGCTAAAGATTGTCTGCCGCTTATTAAAGGCACGGGCAATTTTGAACAGTACATAGTTTACAACAACGACATGGTAGTTCATTTGCAGGATATTTTTAATTACGCGGAAAGTTTGAAAATCGGCAATGAAGTCTTAGCCTCATGTGACTGCAATGAAACAAATTTTTCAAGTTACAAGTATCAATATTTCTGCCTTTGCGGCTCGGTGGTGCTGACGTGCTACTTTACGCTGAATAAATCGCAGGCGAATTTAAAATTGGCACGAAAACTTTCAGATATTGCCATAGCCGGCTTTACTCGTACCGCTGATAAAATACGCCAATACCAACTGCGCGCGCAGATTGAGGCAGAAGTCGGAAATTTTGAAACTGCTTGCGAAATGCTGAATAAGGGCATTAACATTTCAATAGAAAATCCTCAAGCCGCGCAGTTCAAAAATTTTATTCGTTGGGATTGGTATCACTTTTCAAAATTTGTTGAACGTCTTCTTAAAACTGCTGACGAAAAATATTTTGATATTGCCGGGCACGCGGTTGAAGTTGCCAAAGAAGAATTTTTACATTATCGAAATAAAATTGGTGATACGCCCAAGCACCCCGATTACATTACCTTCAGCAAAATGGCGACGTGTTTTGAGATTTTAGGCGACGCTGAAATTTCAATGCAGTTGCACGAAGACGCATTGCGCGGCGTTGACACAGAAATTAACGGCGCTGTTTCAGCCAATGCGAACGGTGCGGCGTTGCGTCTCGTTATGCTTGCTAATTTCCTTCGTACTGCCGAAAAATCTCACAATACCGATAAAGCCGAATTGCTTAGGCAGAAAATCAAAATCAGTTTGGACGAATATTTAAATACTGTCAGTGTTGATTCAATGAAAGCGCCTGAAAGCGCCTTTTGCCGATTGGCAGGAAGACCTTAGCGACGTTGAAAAAATGTGCCGCGCTATTTTGTTGTAGCGTTGCTTGATAAATACAAACACTTTACCGCCTACGTGGCGGCTTTTTTATTTTTAGGCGTTAAACCTATTGCAATTTTTCAAGGCTTGATATAAAATCTAGCTGTGCTCCGATAGGAGTCTGAAACTTCCGAACTTCCTTTTCTATTTTTGACTTTGTATCGGCATCGGCAGTTTAGAAGAGCTTGCTCCGATAGGAGTCTGAAACGTCGATATTAAAATCAACTAAGATAGTAATTTGCCCTTCCTGTTTAGAAGAGCTTGCTCCGATAGGAGTCTGAAACTTTATTGTAATTATAATCCATCCGCAAAAAAACGTATCCCAGTTTAGAAGAGCTTGCTCCGATAGGAGTCTGAAACTTTCTCTGTCTTCCTCTCAAAGCCCAAATCGTTTAATGGTTTAGAAGAGCTTGCTCCGATAGGAGTCTGAAACATTTTTACCATATCTCTAACACTCCTTAAGTTTTTTAAGTTTAGAAGAGCTTGCTCCGATAGGAGTCTGAAAAGAAGGTAGAAAAATGCCAGTCTCAATAGAAATTGTGTTGGGACTTCCCGAAAGGGAGAAAATTCACCGTGCTATGGGTTCGATAATGCAAGGCGCACTCATGGAAATTTTGGACGACGAATCCACAAAAAAATTGCATGAAGACGGCTTGCGACCCTACAGCCAATATGTCTATTTCGACAAAAATAAAAATCTGCCGGTATGGCGCGTCAATACGTTAAACGATTGGGCTTATAAAACAATTTCAGATGCCTTGACACGTCAGCGACAGATTTTTTTAAAGCACAAAAATTACCGTGTGGATTTTTTAAAATGTGATATAATAGCCGCAGAATCTTATGCAGATATTGCGGCAAATTTTGTTGGAGAATTTGCGCCGCTTTGCAGAGGCGTTGAGATAGATTTTGTGACTACTACGAGTTTTCGGCGCAATGGGGCATATGTCATTTTTCCGGAAATTTACCTGCTGATTCAGAGCGCGTTAAATCGCTGGAACGCATTTGCCGAAAGATTTTTAATCGAAGATGACATTTCTCATATGATGGCGTCTTTTTGCCGCGTCACTGAATATAATCTGCGTACGCAATATTTTTTACTTGAGCACCAAAAGATTAGCGGATTTTGCGGCAAGATGAATATTCAATTTGAAGGCGACCGCGTTATAAATAATATGTTGGGCTTGCTTTTTGAATATGCGAACTACGCCGGACTGGGCATTAAAACGGCATTGGGTATGGGCGCGGTAAAAACTAAAATTCAAAGATAAATTGCAACAAAAAACGTCCCCGCAGTGCAGAGACGTTGACGCCGAAAATATGTCGGAAATTAATCTTCTTCGTCGTGCTTATGACAGCAATGATTATGCGGCGGAGGCGGCGGGAACATATTAGGCGTGTGGTAATGAATGAGGTAGTAGCCTTCGCCTTCGCTGAAATAATGGCGAATGTCGTCGATAATGCAGAATTGGCGCGTTTTGGGATAAACCAAAATATCACCGTCAAAAATTTCTTGATTGTCGGACACGCGAATTGTCGACACATGCTCTTTGGTAAATTTGCCGTGAATCAGCGGGTCAATTACCTTGCCTTCGCGCAGAAGTACAAATTCGCCGGGCTTAAGTTCGGCGGCATTTTCAAAGTACTGCATCAAAATCAAATTGGCGTTTACTTCCATAAATAAAAACTCCTTTCAAAAAATCTGCATAAATTATAAAATACAGCTGATAAACAGTCAAACTTATTTTTTAACCATAATTTAATTTTTACATGAAATTGGAGGTCATTTGATGAAATTTAGTTGTGCAAAAAAAGATTTACTTGAAGTGATTCTGCAAGTTTCAAAGGCAATAGCCATTAAACCGATGACGCCTGTATTGACGGGAATTTATTTGAAAGTCACGGGCGATATTTTGGAAGTACAAGCTAACAATTACTCACTCGGTATGTCGGCACAAATTACCGTCAACGCGCAGGATGAGGGCGGTGAAATTGTCGTTATCGGCAAAAAATTCATTGAAGTTGTTAAAGCAATGCCTGATGATGTCATTTTAATTGCGAAAAATGAGAAGGAAAGTTATTTGGAAGTTTCTTCCGGCAGATCGAACTACTCCATTGCTACAATGAATGCTGAGGATTTTCCGAAAGTTTTGCAACGCGACGCCGAAAGTCATTTTAAAATTCAAGCGTCAGTTTTGAAAAATTTAATTAGGCGTACGGTTTTTGCCTGCTCCAATGACGAAGGTCATCCCCTTTATACCGGATGTCTTTTTGAAACGGACGGCGACACGATAACCGTTGCGTCTACGAATATGCATCGCCTTTCCGTTGCAAAGGATAAACTTGTGGACGCGACAGACCAGCTTAGATTCGTCGTACCTGCCTACGCATTGCGCAGTATTTCAGAAATGTTGCCGGATGACGAGGAAAAATTTATTAAAATTGATTACACCGGCAAAAATGTTGCGTTTAAAATCGGCGAAGTCTTTTTGACGGCGCGTATAATCGAAGGCAACTTCCCCGATTACAAGCGGGTTATTCCTGCATCAAGCACGACTTTTGTAGAAATTTTGGTTGAGGAACTTCGTCACGCCATTGATAGAATTTCAATCATTTCAAAAGATTCCGCCGATAAAAAAGTTTCATTCGACTTTTCAAAAGACGGCTTGGAAATTTGTGCCGCATCTTCGGATATAGGCAGTGGTACGGAACACGTTCACATTGCTTTGGAAGGTCCTGAAATAAGTATGTCTTTCAACTGCAGTTATTTTTCAGATGTGTTGAAGATTTTGAAAAGCGAAAATTGCAAAATTGCGCTTAACGGCGCCTTCGATCCCGTTGATATTCGCGAAGGCAATTCCGACGATTACATTTACGTAGTTACGCCGGTTCGTCCGTAACATTAACCTTAGCATAAAAAAATTTTGACGCTGCAAATTGGTAGCGTCTTTTTTTTGCCAAATTTGAATTGGTAGACATTAAATTTAAATTGAAATATAATTTTCGCAAAATTTGTTTCAGGAGGTATAAATTTGGCTAACGTTAAACTGCTTGATATCGTAACGATAAATAAAATTGCCGCCGGTGAAGTTGTCGAGCGTCCCGCGTCCTGCGTCAAGGAACTCATAGAAAATGCCATTGACGCCGATGCAACGCGTATTGAAATTGAAATTCTTGACGGCGGAAAAGAGCTGATTCGTATCACGGATAACGGCAAGGGTATGACTAAGGGCAATGCCGCGCTTGCGATTCGTCGTCACGCTACGAGTAAACTTTCAAGCGTAGAAGATTTACAAAATATGTTGACGTTGGGATTTCGCGGCGAAGCTTTACCCAGTATTGCCGCCGTATCTAAATTTACTCTGCTGACACGTACCGCTGATTCTGAACTTGGTACGAAAATTAAAGTTGAAGGCGGTCTCACATTGGGCGCGTGGGATGTCGGCTGTAAAATCGGTACAACCGTCCTTGTAGAAAAACTATTTTTCAATGTACCTGCGCGGCTGAAATTTTTAAAGACAACGTCTACCGAAGCGTCGAAGATTCATGAATTTGTTGTAAAGCTTGCGTTAAGCCGTCCCGATATCGCCTTCGTTATGATAAACGGCAACCGCACTGTTTTGACTACGCCCGGCAACGGTAAAATGCTAGACACCTTAGCCGCGATTTACGGCGCGGAGTTGGCTAATTCCCTGCTTGAAGTGAAACTTTCTGCCGAAAATTTTAATATTACCGGCTACGTCGGCAAGCCCAACGTTTTGAACTCTTATCGCAATCGGCAGACATTTATTGTGAACGGTCGCATAATTACGCATAAAACCATTTACAAGGCGATTGATGAGGCGTATAAATCTCTTGTCACGAAAAACGGTTATCCCCTCGTTGTACTGAAAATTGACGTGCCGCCGAATTTCATTGACGTGAATGCGCACCCGCAGAAGATTGAAATAAAATTTCAAGATGACGGCGAAGTTTATCACAACGTTTACAGCGCCGTCCGCGATGCCGTTGCGGAAAAGCGCTCAATATCTGATTTACGCAAAATTGCCGCGCCTGTTGATAAGCCGCATTATGAACAGCTTAACCTTGACGAATATTTTAATGAAGGGAACAGGGAGCAGGGAGTAGGTAACAGTCATGAAAGTAAGTTTATCATTGATCCGAAGTCCGACAATCCTGCATTGACGATTGAACAACTGCGCGATAAAGCCGGTAAAAATTCTGATGATGACGCCGAGAATTTTGACAGCTTTCTTGATGATGACGACTTTTTCAAAGATGACCCGCCTAAAGATGATGAATCTACGACTAAAATGTTTGACGCTGAAAATTTAAATGCGGCTGAAAATTTACCTGCGCCAAATGTTACCTTAACACCTCTTGAAAATTTTCGTCCCATTGGGCAGGTTGATTTATGCTATATTGTCGCGCAGAGTGATTCGGACTTATATTTAATCGATCAGCACGCGGCGCATGAACGCATTTTGTTTGACAGGTTAAGCGCCTACAAAGACAAGATACCCGCGCAGATTTTGTTGATACAGGAAAATTTAAAATTTGATTCGCGTGAAACTGCGGCGATTGAAAATAACCTTGAACTTTTTGAACAGCTCGGCTTTTCAATGGAGCTTAGCGGAGAGAATGAATTCAGACTGCTCTCAACGCCCGTAGACGCCTCTAAAACCGACGCAGGCGCTATGTTAAGGGAAATTATATCAACCCTGCCGGAAAGCGATTCTAAGGCGAATATAGACGCCGTACGCAGGGCTGAAATTGCCGCTAACATTCGGCGTTCATTTATCGCCGTTGCATCATGTCGAGGTGCGATTAAAGCCGGCAAAAAACTTTCGGTTGAGGAAATGGAATTGCTATTAAAAGAGTTAAGCCGCACGCCGCACCCTTACACTTGTCCGCATGGCAGACCGACCATTATAAAATTTTCAAGTGCCGATCTTGCCAAAATGTTTCGTAGAAGTTAGGGGGTAGGGGGTAGATTGTAGAGGGTAGGGGTAGAATTAAGTCTAGAACCTAACACCTAACACCTAGAACCTTAGAGATTATAAATTAGGAGCTGTGAGCATGTCAGTTGAAGTCATAATCGGCAGAGCCGGTACAGGTAAGACTTTCGCCCTGCTGGAACGTATGAAAAAAATCCTGCGCGAATCGCCGTTAAACACCAAAATAATTTTTTTGTTACCGGCTTATCAAACATACCGCGCAGAATTGGAACTTGCCGCAATGACAGGCGGCGCGATAAATACGGCAATGTGGAGCTTTCAACGCTTTGCACGCCAAATTTTATTGGAAGTCGGCGGCGCAGCTGTACCGCGCATTTCCGATATCGGCAGGCGTATCATCTTAAGAAAAATTTTAAAGCATAACGCCAATGATTTACTTTATTATCGTAAGGCGGCGGATCAGCGCGGCTTTACAGAAATTCTGGCGCAGGAACTGCAGGAGTTGCGTACCTATTCAATCGACGCCGCTAAACTTCAGAATCTGCTTGACGCCGATAAAAATATTGATGACGAGTTGAAAAATAAACTTCACGATATCGCCTTACTGTCAGAAAAATTCCGCGCTGAAATTGAAAATCGGCAAAATGATGAAAGTGACTTAATCGAAAAGGCGGCGGAACTTTTAAAAGACGCCGAGTCAATCAAGCGCTCTGAAATTTTTATCGACGGCTTTATATTTTTCGATCCGCAACAACGTAACCTACTGCAGGAAATTTTCCGTCACGCCAAAAATGTCTATATCGCTCTGCCTATGGACGTTGACTTAAACAGCCGCGAAAACGTCAAGGAATTGGGTATGTTTAACCGCGCCTTTCAGACATTTAAAACCATTCGCGACTTTGCCGAAAATGTTCACGCCGAATTTAAAATCACCCGTATGCAAACGCCGCGCAGATTTGAAAGCGCCGAGTTGAAATATATCGAGCAAAATTTATTTTCACGTACCTACAAAAAATTTGGCGGCACGTGCGAAAATTTGAAAATCGTCGAGACAGTCAATAAGCGCGTAGAAGTTGAGGCGGCGGCACGAGATATTTTAAAATTGCACCGTGAAAAAAATATTCGATTTCGTGATATCGGCGTAATTTTCCGTGACGAAAGTTACAACAGCTTAATCAAGCCGGTTTTTGAAATTCATCACATACCTTTTTTTGTTGACAGAAAACGCGCGGCGACGAATCATCCATTGGCGGAGCTTATAAGGTCTGCACTTGAGGTGTTGCGTACGTGGCGATCTGAACCGATTTTCAGATGTCTGCGCACGGGATTTTTCAACGTATCTCAAGAAGAAATTGACGTGTTGGAAAATTACGTGTTGGAATTTGGACTGCGCGGTAAAAAAATTTGGACGCAGGAGGAAACGTGGCATTGGTGTAGGCGTCGGCTTGATGACGTTAGACCGGCTGAATCCGAAATTGAACGCGCTGAAAAAGTTGACGCCATTCGCCGCCGCGCAGGTGAACCGCTGATAAAATTTTCTGCCGCCGTTGACAAAGTGAAAAAATCTGCCGTACTTAAAAATAAAAGTGCAGATGAAATTTTCATTGAAGGCAACACGCGCGAATTTGCAAAGACTCTGTTTGAATTTGTCGAAAGTCTTAAAGTTCATGACAAGCTGGTTGATTTATCGGAGCTTGAAGAAAGTCGCGGCAACCTTGCACTTTCAATGGAGCATTTGAAAATTTGGGACGATATTGTAAAGTTGATGGAGCAGATTGTTGATTCGGCGGACGAGGAATTAATTTCGATAAAAGATTTTGAATACATTGTAAATGAAGGGCTTGACGCGCTTGAAATGTCGATTATCCCGCCCGGCATTGATGAAGTGACCGTCGCGCAGTTTGATCAAAACTCCTTGCAAAATGCTAAGGCGCTGTACGTGTTGGGATTCGGCGAAGAAAATTTTCCGCGAAAGGTGCAGGAAAAACTTTTGCTTACGGACGCCGACAGACTTCACCTTAACGACGCCGGATTGGAAATTTCAAAAGGCGGCAATGAAAGTATGTTTGCAGAAAAATTTTTGATATATCGCGGCTTGACTTCTGCCAAAAATTATTTGTACATATCCTACCCTTTGGCAAATGCAGAAGGCGCGGCAATGCACCATTCGTCGCTTGTTGAGCGATTTAAAATTTTGTTCGACTTGAAAATTGACTTGATAAAAATTGACGTGTTGGACAATCTCGGCATGGCGGCAAATTATTCTGTCGTCGAATCCACTTCAAAATTGCAGGATAAAACTGCGCGGGAACTCTACGCGGCGAAAAATAAAATGAGCGGCTCGGTGACGCGCTTTGAAACATTTAATAAATGCCCTTTCCAATACTTTGCTGAATACGGCTTGAAATTGGAACAGCGCCGCGAATACAAATTGACTACGCCGGACGTTGGAAATATTCTGCACGAAATTTTAAGGCAGTTCGGCGAAGATTTGAAATCTGAAAATAAGCACTGGGCTGATGTTACAGATGACGAAATTAAAAGCCGCGTCACGAAAATTTTTGATAACATTACGCCGAAATTCAACAATGAAATTTTGCTAAGTACAAAGGCGCTTGCAAATCAGCGCCAACGCATTCAAAAAGTTGCCGTCGCGTCAATTCAGCGCCTTGTCGAATTGGACAGACACAGCAAATTTCACCCTGAAATTTTTGAAGCCGCCTTTTCAAGCCTTTCAAATACGCACTTGGTTTACAAAATTGACAACGCTCAAATGGAACTTTTCGGCAAGATTGACAGGATAGATTTCAGCGAAGACGGCAGGCATTTTTTGATAATCGACTACAAAACCGGTCAAGCCTACCTTAATTTATGGGAAATTTATCTCGGCGTCAACTTGCAACTTTTAACATACCTTATGGTTACGAATAATCTTGAAAATGTCGGTAAACGCCTTCCCGCCGCGATGCTTTACTACTTTTTGAAATATCCCGTGAAAAATGGCGATTCATTTACCGACGCCGAAAATAAACTTGAAAATGCTTTAAAAATGTCCGGCTATATCCTAAATGATGAAAAAGTTGTACGCGAAATTGACGATACGCTTAAAACTTTGCAGGTTACTTTTAACCAAAACGGCAATTTTAATGCCAAGTCACTTGATAAAACTTTGAAAGATGCAGACACTTTTAAACTGCTGATGAATTACGCGGAAGAGTGTTTGAAGGCTACCGGCAAGAAGATTTTAAGCGGCAATATCGCGGCAGATCCCGTAAAAACTAAAAAAGTAGACGCCTGCAAGTACTGCGCCTATGCTGAAGTCTGTCGATTTGATAAAAGGTTTGACACCAATACGCGGACGCCGCTTGACGATAACGCGATTTTGGAAAATATGCGTGAAGTTACAACGTCCTGACATACAAAAAACGTCCTGACATACAAAAACTTCAACATAAAATTTTATGACGGTGAAATTACAGCCGTCATTTTTATTTTGCGTAAAAAAAATTGGAGTCCCTTTTTTAGGAACTCCACAAATTTAGGTGGTGATTGCCGACAGCGTTATGTCGGCTTGAGCCTTAAACGCTTGTACAACACCTTTTTATGTCGTCTGATTTATTTTGCCGTAGTTTGAATTACTCCCAATGACGATTGTTGCCGCTGTTGATAGCTCTTACATCAGTCCAGCCGCCTTGACCGTTGGAAATTCTGAAGTTGGTATTGGTGGACATGTTGGTAACACCAATTTCCGTGCCGTCAGTAAGCGTGACAGTAATCTTGTTGTTGGTAATGCCGCTTTGAGTTTTTTCATAATCTATATCGTTCAAAGTAACATCATAGAGCCAGATGAGGTCGTTTTCACTAACTCTGTCAAAGGTATCTCTGCTGGCATGATAATTTCCGTCGTTGTCGGTGTAGCCGATATTCTTGAAGTAGAAGAAAGTTTCTTCGCCGTTGCCGCCGACTAAGGTGTTAGCTTCGCCGCCGCCGCCCCACAGACTGCTTGAAGTGTTGTTGCCGCCGGCGTAAATGACGTTGTTATCAGCTGAACCTGCCAAAGTCAACTTGGTATCAGCTACACTGGACGCGTTGATTACGCCGATACCGCCGTAGGTATTATTGTCATAATTCTTATCATTAAGCCAAATGTTGACGTTGCTGAGTTCGGATGCAACATTCAAAGTATCTCTTGCACGGCTGGTATTGCCCCAGTAATAGTCGGTTTCGCCGTCATAAGTGAAGGAGTTGACGTTGCCGGAAATACCCAACTTAATGTTGGATATAGGAGCAGTGTTGCTGTCGAATTGAACTCTCATAATCTTGTTATCGCTGTTGGAGAAACCGCCGTCGTCTCTTATAATAACTTTGTCTTCGCCGAGAGAAATTTCAACCTGGTTAGCAGTTACGTTTACGCCGTTGTATCTTGATTTATCACCGAGATAAAGCAAGTCTGCACCGGACATATCGGGATCGTTGTTGCCACCTTTATAGAAGTTGAAGTTTTGAACAGTATCTCTACCGCTACTGAAGACTGTGCCGCCGGAAGTTCCGAAGTAGAGGTTGTTACCTGCGTTGACTGTGGAGTTGCCGCCGGAAATAATTACGTCATTGCCTGCACCTGCCGCAACATACTTGCGAGCGCCGTTATCTCTGCTACCGTTTACAGTAATGGTTTCATTTGCACTTGAACCCCAAACTGTAGCGCGGCTTTCATTGTGCAGATCCATTTTTGTTACGTTGAGGAATTGAGATGTACCGAGTGAAGCTTCAAATTGAGTGGTAACATCGGCACCTACGTAAATTCCGCCGTTTCTTTCAGCTTTGTAGTAATCGCCTACATCAGCATTTGTATTAACTGAGGCAGTTGTATTTGCCGCAATGTAGCTGAATTTGTTGCTGGTGACGCTGTTGTTGCTGCCTACCAAGAATCTGTACGCACCGTCAATAGTGGTCAAGCCGTTAAAGCTGATTGAAGAGTTTTCAGCATATGCTACAACTTCTTCATTCTTAGTCTTGAAGTTGATAGATTGAGGATCAGCAATCAAGACATTGGCGCCGGCTGTATTGTCAAATCCCTGTCGCCAACCTACAACGCTGTTCATACCGTTTGCAAGAACAACACTTGCGCCGTTGCTACCGGATATAGAGGACAAGGAAATTATGTCGTTACCTGAGCCTGCGTCTACATAATCGTTGGCGCCTGCATAGATCGTATCAACATAAGACGAACCGGCAATTGTATCTGCTCTGGCATCGTTTATATCGGATACCATCAATGCGCCTTTGGTGAAGTTGGACGCATCAAGGAAACTTTCATAGTTGCCGGACCAAACAAGGAAGTTCGTGGAGGCGTTATTTGCCGCGTTTGCAATTACAGCACGTGTTGCCGTTGATTCATCGTAGTTTTCACTTGCGCCTACAGTAATCGTTGAACCGTCAGCAACTGAAATCTTGTTGCCGCTGAGTTTCAACTTATCAAGCGTCAACGCTGCACTTGCAGAAAGCTTCGTTGCAATGATAACGTCGCCTTCTTCAAAGTTGTAATCGGAAATTTCTACCGGGCTTGAATCGAAGAAGTAGTCTTTACCCGTGCCGCCTTCTACGTGATCTGAAGGTCCTGCATAAATTGTATCTGAACCCGATCCGCCGTACAGTGACGAAACACCGCCCGTGCTGCCTGCATTATGGTAAATGTAGTTGCCGCCGTTGCCGCCTTTTACAACGTTATTGCCGCTTGCTCTATCTCCTATCGCAATCGTGCTCTGTCTTGCACTGCCCAAAATTGAATGGTTGGTTGCAAAGGTGCTGTAATTGTCGTCCATACCGATCGCGATTAAGCTTGCATTGCCGTTTGATACGTCGATAACCGCCGTACGCATTTCAGCGCCGCTGTAAATACCTTCTGTGTGGTCAATTTTAATCGGATTTGCAATGAAGGACTGCAAGGTAACGTTTGTAGGATGTCCGCCGAGAGCGGTATCACCGAAAATGTTGACGCCGCCGGGAACTGCATTGACTGTAGGAGATGTAGTAGCCGCCGTAGAATAACCTGCAACTGTCGAAGACCAGCTGGATGCAAAGGATTTTGAACTGCCGTAATCTACATTATAGAAGTCTTGATAAGCTGTTACCGTGTTGCTGATAGCATCAACCGCCGCGTGTACAGACTCTTCGCGGTCAATACGAATTTGTGCAACGCTATAATCTTCTGCAGTGACGCCGCCGTTGTTGTTAATGTACAAGTAGCCGATTGAGTCATTGACTTCTACCGCCGCATTGCCGCCGACAACATAGTAACCTGCACCGACCGTAATCGTCGCGTTATTCGCCAAACCGCTTGAAATGCTTACGAAAGGCTTATTCAAGTCTGAATTTTGAACATTCATCGATATTGCGGAAACACTGTCGGAAACTGCAGTACCTACCAATGAAACAGCTACTTGGTTCACGTTCATTGTGTACGGTTTCGTGGTATCGCTTTGTGCTCTGTCAACGTTGCTTGTGCGGAACGCTACGCTAAATGATGTATCTGTTGTTGTTGTTACTGTATCGTTTACTCTTACGCCGCCAACGCTTACTAATGCGTCATCGTCATTGCTGACAATGTATGCATTTCTTACTGCCGAATCGGTAGACGCAGAAATTGTGACAGGTACGTCATTTACCGTAACCGCCGCCGTGCCGCCGGAATATAACGTGGAATTGATATCATAGTAAACCGTGCCGCCTGTTACGTTATAGTTATCGCCGTTTACAACGTTATTAACCGTAATATCGCCGGAGCCGAGCGTAATTTGCGTATTCACGTTTGCCAAGTTGCTGGCGGCTTTGTAAACGGTATATTGATCGTTTATGGTATAGAGATTGTCGCCGGTAATGGTTGCGCCGGAATTAAGACTTGTAATTCCCACAACGCCGCTACCCGTCGTCGCATTTTCAAGAGAAACTCCTGCAAGATGGTCGCTGTCATGTAAATGTACGCTGACGCCGTTAAATGAACCTGTCATTGTATCGGCAGTCATTGTAACTTGTACAGAGGCATCTGTAGAAGTTGAGGCTACCGACATATCGTCGTCTGAGGCGATAACCGTTGCAACATTGCCGGTTGAATTAAACATTGCATAACCGGGATTTGCAATCGTCCAATCAGTACCGGCTACATTCAAGCCGGAAATGGTATCTGCGTTTACCGTAACATTGCCGCTTAAGCTGTCAATTCCTGTAAGCGATGCGCCGCTTGTGGAGCTTGTTTTAAGTACGCCGTACACACTGTCGGTAGCTGCTGTTCCAAAGGTTAAGTAGTCTGAACCTAAGAAAACAGAACGAGTACCCGTGCCACCTCTGACTGTCCAATCAGTACCTGCTGCAACTGAATTTGCAGAGTAAATTAAGCCGTTTGTAATTGTTACCGAAGCGCCATTTGACAATACCAAAGCATCAGCATTGCCGGAATTTAATGTCTTGTTGCCTGTTGAAGAACTCAACTCAACTATTCCATCGGTAGTATTTAAACTCAAATTACCTGTTTGATTGAATACTGCTGAAATGCTTGCATCTGACGCCTCAACGTCAATATTCCAAGCAGCTACGTTTGAGCCGCCGGAATTCCTTACGCTTACGTTATGATCGCCGTTAGCTATAAGAGTTACATTTGTGCTGGAGTCGCTTAATCCCACCCCTGCAACTTTGTTACCGGTCGAATCAGCAGTAATAGTATCGCCTACTTCCTTGAAGATAACTCTGTCACTGCCGAGCGTTGCTTCAGTCATACCGGCGCCGAGTGTCCAAGTTGCTCCACTACTAAGGTTACTTGCTCTTACGATATCGTTGCTCGCATTTACAATAGCTGTACCGCTTTCAGAAAGTGAGCTGATAGCGCCGCCGACTGATGCTACATTGGCCGCGAATGCACCGGCTTTCGTTGCGGCTACGGTAACACCATCCGCGCCGGCTGTTACAGCCGCACCAAGTCTACCTGCGCCGAGCAACCGCACATCATTGACCGTTACAGTGTCATTGGGGTTTGAAGCAGTGGTAGTTACGTTTACAGAAGAACCCTCTCCAACTTTTACGGCAAGGTGATTACTAGCGCCCATGATTGCACCTGAAGTAACCGTTACGGAAGGAGTATCACTTGTCGATACGCCCACGCGATTGTAAGCAAGAAGATTACTTCCGACAAGCCAATTTTGATTGGCATCAATGTTAGCGAGATTTACCGAAGCATCTGCCGTAATGCCGAGAATCGAAGATGAACCGTCGAGAATAAGGTTATTACCTGCACCTATGGTAGCGTTTACTGCCGCACCGTTTATTGTCTGATTGAAAACGTTATTTGCAGATGAAATTATCACGGGAGAACCGGAAACGCCTGTCAGATTAACTCTATTGCCTGTGCCTGCTGTAAGTGCCAAGTTAGTGTTATTGAGGAGTTCCGGTATCGTACCAACGCCGTTAAGTTCAATATTTGTACTTTGAGTTGTTCCGCCGGTAATCGTCACAGGCGATGAAACTCTTGATTTTGCAGTATCAGTTGTAGTAGGTTCGGCTGAAGGAGCTTCAGAACCTAATGTTGTCGCTACTGCCGTATCTGTGGTAACTTGAAGAATCTGAGATGTATCAGTATCATTAAATGCGTAGAAGGTGTAAGTGGTTGACCAAGAAGTATCTGTGAGCGTGACATCAGTTGTTGCTACTACAGTATCAGTGCCGGTACCTGTTACAACAGTGTCTGTAGTAGTACCCGTTACAATAGTGGCGCTTTCTGAAACAGAGTCATATCCCGTACCAACGGTGACATTTCCACTGTTGGAGCCGATAACGGCATGATCTGACATAGCAAACGCCTGCAAATTAAAAACAAATTCTGAATTCTTAGTTGTCATAAATCGATTCCTCCGAAAAGAAATTTTTTTTACTACTTAAAAAATGTCGCGAACCGGAATGTATGCCTCTAAAATGACAATACAACGAAGTTTATACGCGTCTCTTAGAAAATCGCCGCGTCGCGACTTGCAACGATATCCCGCGCATTATAAACTATTGAGGTGACGCTAGTGCTTATTCCGTGCCGGAAAGCTACATTTTATATGATCAATAACCAATCACTTCCCTTTCTCGGAAGGCATAGCGCCTATATATCATCCGATATCGATAAATGACACAATATCGGCAGTTGATTAGTAAGCGGACCACAAAAACTTATGAGTCCTTAGACTAAACCAGTTGCGATTGATCAAGTCGCGGCTTAGTCAACACATTAACCAAGACTTCCCTGTCCCCAATCAGCGGTTATTTTATATCTAAACTTGCCTTTATGTCAATACTTTATCGTTATTTAAAACTTTAGACTTAAAAGTCCGAAAACTTTTTTGCTGAAAGGTTGCTGAAAATTTTCACGCTTGATAAAAATTTTTGCATTAAATTTAGGTAAATTTTTTTCTTATGAGTGTACTTTTTCTTTGGCATAAAATAAATATCACGTCTCACTTAATCCTGCGATTACAAAATTATTAACTTTTATTTTTTTAATTTATGTCAGGAATTTGCCAATCAATGGGATTTTCGCCTGCCGATATTAAAAAGTTGTTGACGCGAGAAAAAGGTTTACTGCCGAAAAAACCGCCGCTTGCAGAAAGAGGGCTGGGGTGCGCCGACTCCACGATAAAATGTTTTGGATTGGTTATCATAGATTTTTTGGCGCGCGCAGGTCTACCCCACAAAATAAATGCAATGGGGCGTTCGTGTTCGTTTAAAAGTTCAATGATTTTGTCGGTGAAAATTTCCCAGCCATGACCGTGATGCGAAAAAGCTTGATGAGCGCGGACGGTTAAAACGGTGTTTAAAAGCAGGACGCCTTGACGCGTCCAACATTTAAGACAGCCGTTATTGGGAATGGTACAGCCCAAATCTGCGCGAAGTTCCTTAAAAATATTGACAAGTGAAGGAGGCGGGGTAACGCCTTCTTGTACAGAAAAGCTTAAACCGTGCGCCTGCCCTTCTTCGTGATACGGGTCTTGACCTAAAATTACAACTTTAGTATCGGCGTAGCTTGTATAGTGCAAGGCGTTGAAAATGTCGTACATATCGGGGAAAATTTTTTTCGTACGGTATTCACTGATTAAAAATTGGCGAAGTTCCTTGTAGTAGGGCTTTTCTAATTCCGCGTTCAATAACGGCGCCCAATCGTTTTTAAAAATTTGCATAGAACCATCCACTATTCACTACTCACTACTCACTACTTACTATTCATTACTAACCAAAAAACGTTACCAAAAATTTCAGATAAAACTTTCGGCAACGTCGACAGACATTTATTTCAACGAAAAAAATTCTTTATTACACGAGAACACTAGCAAGACGTACAAGTTCAGGATCAAGCGGTTTTCTGTTGTTGACAGAATCAAAAAGGTTAATGCTGACAACTTTGCCTTCGTCGAAACCAAAAACAACGTCCGAAACACCGGAAATAAGAGCAAGAGCCGCACGTTCGCCGAGCATTGAAGCTTTCATACGATCTTCAACTGTAGGCGAGCCGCCGCGCTGAATGTGACCAAGAATCGAAACGCGGGTATCAATGCCGGTTTTTTCCTGCACGACATTTTTCAAACCTACGCCGGAGCAAGCGCCTTCCGCAACAACAATAATGCTGTAACGGCGACCTTTTTTGTATGATTCAACTATTTCAGCGCAAATTTCGTCCAAATCGTACTTGACTTCAGGAACAATGATATATTCTGCACCACCGGCAATACCTGCCGTCATTGCAAGCCAGCCGGAAGTATGACCCATAACCTCAACAATCATTATACGACGATGCGCAGAGGCAGTGTCGCGCAGTTTGTTAATCGCGTCAACAGCAGTATTAGCCGCCGTATCACAGCCGATAGTATAATCAGTTCCCCAAACGTCATTGTCAATCGTACCCGGCAGACCTACAATCGGAATGCCGCCCATTTTTGAAAGAAGTGAACCGCCGGTTAATGAGCCGTCACCGCCGATTATTACGAGACCTTCAATACCGTGTTTCTGAAGATTTTCTAAGCCCTTGCGGCGTCCTTCTTCAGTTTTAAATTCTTTGCAACGCGCGGTACCGAGAAAAGTTCCGCCGCGCTGAATCAAGTCACTGACACTGCGCGAATTGAGTTCGACAATTTCATCTGCCAACATACCTTTGTAGCCGTTATAAATGCCGAAAACTCTTACGCCTTCATAAAGCGCAGTTCTGACTACGGCGCGTGCCGCCGCGTTCATGCCCGGACTGTCGCCGCCGGATGTCATTACCGCTATAGCCCCTGTTATCATAATCTTTCCTCCCAACATTTAAACGCGCAATGCAACGCAATTCTAACAATTATTCTTGACGCTATTTTAGAAAATTTTTTTCACATTGTAAAGCAATTTTTTATTATCAGTCGAAAAATTAGTACCTTCCAAAATTCGGCGAAATATTTTATAATCTGCGCGTTGAAAAATTTAAACGAAATAAGGTAGAAAAATGTTTATTGCCGATAAATATGAAGTAATTGTGATAGGAGCAGGACACGCGGGCATTGAGGCGGCATTGGCGGCGGCGCGGTTAGGTTGTAAAACTTTGTTGACGACGCTTTCACTTGAAAATTTGGCTATGATGCCGTGCAATCCTTCAATCGGCGGACCTGCAAAAGGGCATTTGGTACGTGAAATTGACGCGCTCGGCGGAGAAATGGGAATTGCCGCCGATAAAACCTGCATACAATTTCGCACGCTGAACGTCGGTAAAGGTTTTGCAGTTCAAGCTCTGCGCGCACAAGCCG
>CAJOKY010000016.1 GCA_905235425.1 uncultured Selenomonadaceae bacterium | reverse complement strand
CAGCCCTGCAACCAAGTTGCAGCATTGAGGTTTCCCAATATCGAGTGCCTTAAAGCCTAAGCTACAACCGTTTGCTCGATAATAAAATTATACTGTTTGATTTATAAACAATCAAGAAAGGATTTTGCGCCTTTCCTCCCCACGCCTAAAGGCGGGGGCTTCTCGGCGCTTTTAGGTGACTTTTAATTAGATTTTGTGTCGCCGTAATACCGACTGTATTCTTATTTTATTATCAGAAGTGTCGCCGAAATTATATCAGTGATTGAGTACGTGGCAGGGAATCTGCGCGGCGTAGCTCAAAATTTTATTTAGTTGACCATTCGCAGGTTGACTGATTGCATACGTACGTTTGATTTTCTAAACGATAACCAATGCCGTTATTTCCCTTAACTTGCAAAAATTCTCCGCTTGTAAAATTAATATGGACTTGTTCCGTACTCACAAAAACTTCTGAAATTTGATCCGACCTAACTCCAAGCAAATTAATCAAATCATTAGACGAGGCATTTTGGATAACGTCACCGCCAGATCCAATTGCGAAGAAAAATTCATCGTATCCGTCTCCACCTGTCAATGTATCAGCACCGCCATTGCCGCCCCACAAACTTGAACCGCCATTGCCTGCAAAAATTTGATTATTTTGATTATCCGCGCCGATTAAAATTTCGGCTTGATTCTTGCCGCGACCGTCAACATCGCCGCCGCCCGATGCCATATAAGAATACGCAATTATATTGTTGTTACTGTCGCTATAGCCGATAAATTTATCGCGCGAATCTTGAATTTCAAGTTGTCCCGATCCTGAATTGATAAAAAAACTCTGATCGTTGAAAGTGAAACCTTGATAATCGGTTATATCCAATCTGACAATTTCTCCGGGAGTATAATTGTTAATAACTTTGTTGCCTTCATTATAAATGTAAGTTTTAGTGTTATTAATCATGGTGTAAGTAATAATATTAGTTATGTTGGTATGGGAACTTTGATCGATATAAATATCTATCTTTCCGGTATCGCTGTTTACTATGAGATCACCTTCGCCGAGCATTTGAATGCCGCCTTTAACTACCAAATAAAATACACCGCCGATAACAAGAACGCTTCCAACAGGAACAATTCCGCGCGTTGATTTTGTGGAGCTTTTACTATTAGTACTGAGCGTGGTATAATCCTTTGAATAGCTTGATGCTGAAAATGGTTGACTAGTATTGGAGAGATTAATTGATGCATTATCGTAATTATCTACGGATACTACGGATAAGTAGACCGGTTGTTCACCAAAGAAAGGCGATACTTCTTCCATCAAAGTATCTTCACCGAGCAATTCAGCACCGTTTTCTGTCATCAAATAATACAAGCCGTCCTTATCAATAACAGAACCTATGGCGACCCCCGCCAAATCTTCGTCCGTTAAATCGGCAGATTCAGCTACAGAAACGTCAAAAATATTAATGCCTTCATTGGCATTAATGCTTACAATATTATAGGTATCAGCAAGTCTATACATAAAATTTTCCCCTTAATTACAACGTTTGAGTCCAAGTCTGATTACTACGGTTAAAGCTGTATTGAGAACGATCCGCCAATATGAAATTAGATGCGCCGTTTTGACCGACAATTCTCAATGAGCCGCCGTCAAGCATATTAATCAATAAGTTATCGCCAATTTCTTTAGCAGAAACAATATCGCTTAATGAAACATTGTACAAATCGACTGTATCGGTAGAGGCGCTGTTGTAAATTATGTCATTACCTTCATTGACGCCATAGAAAAAGGTATTTATTCCTGCGCCGCCGTAAAGTTCATCATTGCCGCCGTTGCCACCCCATAAACTGCTAATGCCACTTCCTGCATGAATTTCATTGTCCGAAGTATTGCCGACAAGCTGACTCTCTCCTGTCGACTCCGAAGCGTCAATATTGTTAATATTGCTGTACCCCACACCTTGTGAGCCATCCAGCCAAATATTTATTGGATCGCTTTCAACTACTTTCAACACGTCGGAAAAATTCCCGCCGCTATAGAAATTTACGCCTTTTTCGTAAATTAAACTATTGATAGCATCTTGATAGCCTAATTTAGCGTAAGATACATTTTCGCCGTCCAGAGAATACTGGAATATGTCATTGGCAGAATTACCGGTCTGCGCTTGGAAAGAAGTTCCATTTCCCATATTAAAGCTTATGTAGTCATTTTGGCGAATGTATGAATCAACGGCATTTTCAATAAAGTTCATTACGCCGCTGTTGCTGATAAAGTCTGAAAGATAGCCGTTGCGATTTCCGACATCATAAAAAATACTTGACAAGTACGAAGTAGAATCTTTAGAGTTATACTGTTGTTCAGAATTGCCGGTGCGTCCGCTGATAACGTAATTGACAGAATCATTTTGAAGTAAAGAGTATTGCTGAATAATATCCTTAAAATTCATGTCGGGGTCAAGAACGACTGTTGAGGTTTTAGTAACGGTACTTTCATCAGCGACACCGTTAATAGTGGTACTTTGCGTAGTGGTGGTTGTTTCATTCATAACGCCGTCAGCTATGACACTTTGCGATTCACTTTTAATTTCTGTACTTTCTTCTGTCTTTATGCCGTCAATACTTTCAGTATAGGTATGCGAACTCTCAGAAATACTGTAAGATGTTACTTCTGTATTTTTAAGAAAATTTTGCGGCAGGTTTAATTCAGAGGTAAATACATCCATAACATTAATAAAAGTTTCTCCCATAATTACATCTCCTAAGACAAATTTTTATCCAAAAATCTGTTCCCACTTTTTCTAAACTATCTGCAAAACAAATTATGCTGTCTTGGTCCAACTGTGCGATTCGCGGTTATAATTGTAAGCAGAACGATCAGAAAGTACAAAATTAGATGCGCCGTTTTGACCGACAATCGTAAGCGATTCGCCGCCTGCCATATTAATTACCAAGTCTTGACCGACTTCATCAGCCGAAACAATATCCGTAAGTGAAACGTTATACAAATCCACTTTATCCGTCGCGACACTGTTATAAATAACGTCATTACCTTCATTAACGCCATAAAGATATGTATTCTCACCGAAACCGCCATAAAGTACGTCGTCACCGCCCGCGCCCCAAAGCTTATCGTTGCCTGAACCTGCGCGAATTTCATTGTTGCCGGAGTTACCGTAAAGTTCATTATCGCCATTTGAAGACGAGGCGTTAATATTATTTATATTTTCGTAAATCGTGCCTGTAGAACCGTCAAGATGAATTTGTTTTGAATCGTAAGTTGAAACGTTCAAAACATCCGTATGTTCACTGCTACCAATATAATGTACGCCGTCTTCATAAGTAAAGCTGTTATCTCTGTCACTGTAACCAATTTTCGCATAAGAAATATTTTGACCGTCTGTCGAGTACTGGAAGATTTCATTTTCCGAACTGCTACTTTGCGCTTGGAAAGAAGTTCCGTTGCCCATATCAAAGCTTACATAATCGTTTTGACGGCTGTATGAAGTTATATCGGCATTAACAAAATTCATAACACCGGTATTGGCATTATATCCATTAAGATAGCCATTGCGATTTCCGACGTTGTAAAAGGTACGCGCCGTGTAGCTGCTGCTTGAACTCCCACTGCTGAAAGTTCTTGTCTGAACTTGAGTATTGCTGTTTTGATAACCGCTAATATCGTAATTGTAATAAAAACTGTCACTGGTATTATGTATATAAGTATATCCTGTCACAATGTCTGTAAAGCTGAAATTGAATCCAAACGACTTGGCAAGAGACTCAGTGTAACGGTAAGCCCCATCGCTGGAAGGAATGACACAATTAATCCAATTGAGGAGATCTTCGAGGGTAGAGGTTGGGGTGTTTTCAATTGGAATATTTGTATAAAAGCCGGGATCAATACGGTTAGTGTAGTTATTATAAGAAGGGAGATAATCATAAATATTGAAGTTTGAAAAATCTGCGGAAACGCCAGCCGCTTGAACTTCGTCCACTTCAGCCGTGAGAATATTTTCTTTATTTTCCATTTGAAAGACCTCCTGAATTAAAGGTAACGTCTCGATATTTTTTGCTGATAAAGAAAAGTCGACAGGTTTAATTAAATTTAGAAAACCTGCCGACCGCAATTATTCTATTCGTTCGGCGTCTGATTAATTATTTTTATAACGCCTCAAAAAATTTTTTCGATGAACATACCTTTAACAGAGTTATACTGTTTGAGTCCAAGTCTGATTGCTACGGTTAAAGCTGTATTCCGAACGATCCGCCAATATGAAATTAGATGCGCCGTCTTGTCCTTCAATCGTAAGTGATTCGCCGCCTGCCATATTCAATACCAAGCTACTGCCGTTATAACCATAACCCGAAATGTCTGCAAGCTGAACATTGTACAAATCAACTTTATCAGTAGCCACACTTTGACGAATTACGTCGTTACCTTCGCCTACGCCGTAGTAGAAAGTGTTGTTGCCGTAATCGCCGAACAGTTCATCATTGCCTGCGCCGCCCCAGAGAGAATCGCCTTTACTTGCATAAATATGATTGTTGCCTTCATTGCCGATAAGTTGACGCTGATAATAAGTACTTGAAGAATTGCGAGCGTCAATGTTGTCAATATTAAGATACATACTGCCGTTGCGAAGATCGACATTTCTTTCATATGTTGAAAGATTCACGGTATCTTGATGATCCGAACTGCCTATTAAAAGTACGCCGTCGGTATATTGGAAAGTGTTATCTTGACTAGTCATACCGATTTTGGCGTAATAGGTATTTATGCCGTCTGTAGTATATTTGAAAATGTCCTCCGTCGAGCCGCTTGTCTTTGCTACAAAAGAAGTACCGTTGCCCATATTGAAATTGACATAATCGTTATTACGCGTCCAAGAGCGAATATCGGCATCGACAAAATGCATAGTACCTGTATCAGGAGTATAGCCATTAAGGTAACCGTTCCTGTTGCCCACAGGATATACGGTGCTTTGCGAAAGAGTACTGGTTGAATTAATGCTACTGATATTGGTAACATTTACAGAAGTATCGCCATTCGTATAGCCGCCGCTATAGTATTTGCTTGAGTCAAATTGATTAGAAAAAATATCTCCAATAATGCGAAAACCGCCGACAAGATCGGAATAAGTGATATGAGAAGTTGTACCGCTAGACTGTTCGCTACCGATCTCCCAATCAGTCGCAGTTTCCATAAGAGCAGAAGAACCGGAAGCGATGTTTGCAAGACCGCCTGCACCTATGCTCTGGAAGATGTTGTATAAATTAGTACCAAGATTCATAAAAAAGACCCCTTTTAAAAATTGACGAACAATAACCCCTATAAAAACATTTACAGCAAATACAGAAAAATTAAAAATTTAAACAAAAGAAATTATATATATATATATATGCTGTCAAGTCTTTTTTTGAAATTTTTTGAAATTTTTTGAAACCACAAACGCCGCTTGACCGATACAAATGCCGCCGTCATTTGGCGGAATCATTTTGTTAAGCAGGACGTTAAAGCCGCGCCGTTTAAGATTTTGTACGGTTAAAGTTGTCAGCAGGGAATTTTGAAATACGCCGCCGCTTAAGGCAACTGTATTAATGCCGTGCAGATTTTTAAGATTTTCGCAGGTATCGGCTATAAATTCGGCTAAGGCGTCGTGAAAAAATCGCGCCAAAAAATTTACGTCGTCGCCTTCCAATCTGCGCGTCAAAATTTCATCAAAGAGGCTGGCGGTAGTAAGTAGTGAGTTAGTGAGTAGTGAGTAGTCAGTAGGGAGTAGGGAAGATGTTTTTTCGGCAACGGCTTGAAGTTTCATAGCGCCTTCGCCTTCGTACGAAGAAACATTGCAAATGCCGAGTATCGCGCTTACTGCGTCAAATAACCTGCCGCAACTTGTAGACGTTACGCAGTTCAAATTATTTTTCAGCAAAAATTTTTGTGCGGCGATATTCTCAGGCGTCGTAAGCTTTAAAATTTTATTCACCGCATCAACGTCAAAATTTTTCATCATAGCAACGGCAATGCGCCAGCCTTCCCGCGCAGATTTATCACCGCCGGCTTGCATGAAAGGCGTAATGTGACTGACGCGCTGATAATGCTTTGTATCGCAGATAAAAAATTCGCCGCCCCAAATCGTACCGTCGTCGCCGTAGCCGGTACCGTCGAACGCCACGCCGATAACTTCACAGTGAAAATTATTTTCCGCCATACAGCTTAAAATATGCGCGTAATGGTGCTGAATTTTTACAAGCGGCACGTCAAGATTTTTGGCAATTTCCTCTGCAACTTTGGCAGATTGATAGCGCGGGTGTTTATCGCAGACAATAATTTTCGGCGAAATTTCCAAAAGGTCGCACATACGGCGCACGGAATTTTTCAACACGTCAACGCTCTGCAAATTGCCGATATCGCCAATGTACGGCGAGGCGTAAAGCAAATTATTTTTCGCAAGGCAAAAAGTATTTTTGAGTTCGCCGCCAATCGCCAAAACTTGATCCCTAATCCCTGTTTCCTGCTCCTTAAAATAGATTGGCAGAGGTGCATAACCGCGACTTCTGCGAATCATAGACGGCGCGTCGTCGATAAAATCCATAACAGAATCATCTGCGCGGAGCAAAATTTTTCTGTCGTGAAATAAAATCGCGTCGCAAAAATCGCCAAAATTTTTAGCCGCGTCGTCATCATCAATGCTAATCGGTACGCCGGAGGGGTTGCCGCTTGTCATTACCAATGCGGCGGGAAAATTTTTAATGTCGTCGGGAAAATTGAAAATCAGCATATGCAACGGCGTATAAGGCAACATAACGCCGAGACGGTTAATTTTCGGCGCTACGTTTTCGGCAATGTTCATTTCAGATTTTTTTTCAAGCAGTACGATAGGCTTGGCGGGACTTTCCAAAAATTCTTTCTGCGTGGAGGTAATGAAACATTCGCGTTCAACTTCAAAAATATTTTTAAACATAACGGCGAAAGGTTTTGTGGGACGAAATTTATTTTCACGCAGACGTTTCACGGCGTCAAAATTTTTAGCATCGCAAGCAAGGTGAAAGCCGCCGATACCTTTAACCGCCACAATGCCGCCGCCTGCTAAAATTTTTCTGACCGCCTTAATAATTTCTCTTTCACTAATTCTTAATTCTTCATTCTTAATTCTCAATTTCAATTTCGGTCCACATTCGTTGCAACAAATAGGCTGGGCGTCGTAGCGGCGCGAATTCGGCGAAAAATATTCTTCCGCGCAGATTTTACACATTGGAAAATTTTTCATACTGGTACGCTCGCGATCGTACGGCATATGTTCAAGAATTGTAAGACGCGGTCCGCAGTTCGTGCAGTTTATGAAAGGGTGCAGGTAGCGGCGATTATTAGGGTTGAAAAGTTCGGCGGCGCATTCGTCACAAATGCCGATATCCGGCGATACAAAAATATCACCGACTTCGTGCTCACTGTCGATAATTTCAAACGCGGTAAAAATATTCTCGGTGTCAATTTTCGTAACATCTATTTTCAAAATGTTTGAACGCGGCGGCGCGGTATTATTTATGGCGTCAATAAATTTTTCAAGCGTCTCAGTGCTGCACTGCGCGAAAATTTCAACGTACGAGCCTTTATTTGAAACAGTGCCGCGAACAGAAAAAGCGTCGGCAGTTCGACTGACAAAAGGTCGAAAGCCAACGCCTTGAACAATACCAAAAATTTTTATATTATAATTCAAAATAATCACCTCAAAGTTAATTTTAGCATAAAAAGTTTATTGAGGAGGAAAGTTTTTGCCTAATCTTGATTTGAAACAAAAAAAATGGAAATTATATTGACTGTTTAATCAGCAATTTTACTTGGAATGCCTTGAAAAAAAGCTATTCGCAAGCAGAATTTCAAGATAATTTGAATGAAATTAATCAACGCTATGACAGACATTTTAAATAATTTTACATTAAACGGCATGACAAGAGCATTTCACGCAATTTTAATTTCAATTTCAATGACGGTCGGAATAGTTTTGTTAATCGCCCTCTGCCGAGAAATTTATTTTCTGGTATATAACGAAAATATATACATACAGGAATTTTTAAATTTAGAAATGACGACAAACCACAATTTTTTGAAAATTTTCATCGCATCTGTAATAGTTGCAATTTATTTTTCAGTTATGATGAATATTTCTAAAAAAACTTTGATATATCTCGGAATTTTAGGCGCAATTTCAGTGCTTGCAAAAACTTTTTGTATATTGGAATTAAAATTTTCTGCGGAAATCGCTATATTTTTTGCCACGACATTGATAGGAGTTTTGGTGATAAAATTTAGAAAAATTACGCTGACTCCGATGCAAGTTTTAATCGTCCCCGCGATAATTTCAGTGGTACCGGGCGTTTTGATTTACAGATTTTTATTTTCATGCATAAGCATAAGATATATGACGGCAGAAGAATTTTTTCAGGCTGGACTATGAAGAAGTCGGCGTCGTTTATAAGTACGAAAACGGGCTGAACAGAATCAGCGCATTTGCGTCGAAAGAGCAAAAAAATTAAAAATTCCAGGCGGATTGAACACTATTGCGATTTTTTTAGCGCTGATTATTTCATTTTTAATAGAAAGTTTTTGTTCGATACCGTTTCAAAATATACTTATCGAATATATTGTTGAACCGATTTTAAAAACTTTGCTAAATACTTTTATTACGATGAATATTTCGCTGATTTTTATTTCAATCGTAACGAATATTTATCGTTGCAATTCGCGATAGCGCCGATAAGCGACAACGGCGGAATGATCGCGATAATGAGCTTATTATTGACTCAGCTCGGCTTTTCTCCGGAATCGGTCGGCATAATCGCGGCTACGGACATTTTTCTGGTAAATTTATCCGGCGTGATAACGTTAATTGTGCGCGATTGTGATTTATACGACTTGTCAAAAGCGGTAAAATTGGTAAATTAGGAAAATTTCGGAAGGTTTTGCAATGGAAAAAATTATTTTAGCATATGGCATTTTTCCAATTTGGAGAGGCGGCTACTCTTTTTCAGTTTATGAAAATGGCATCGTTAATTATGGAAGATATGACATTGACAGACAAGTTATAGATTCTAAAAGAATTACTCTGCCTCAATCTGTTGTTTACGACGTAAAAAATTGAGGCAGTTGTTGGTAAACTTTCTGCGAATGATTTAAATTTAATTCATCAACAAAATGAAATATTGGAAATTTTTGAATCGGTTTACAGATTTTTAGAAGATTACGGATTAAAAGTTTATTCTTGGGAAAATTTTTATTGTGATTGGAAAATATAAATTTTGGACAAAAAAATTGTCCAAGCCGAAACTTGAACATTTTTCCAAAATCTTTATTGAACATAAACTTTTAAAATAAGTACCAATCCACTAAAAAGCTGTCAACATCTTGAATTAAAATGCCGTCAATTTGCGGATACAGTTTGCCGCGCAGTTCCTTAATTTTGAAATCGCGCTCACATTTTTGTTCATCAGCCATTCTCACGATAAAATTTCCATTTACCGTGTCAAAAGTATATTCCATTCCGTAAAATAAAGTTGCACTCAACAAAAAAGGAATTTTTAAGCGCGGCTCATGAGGCACAAAAACTTCAAAATCTTTAAAAATTAAATCTCCAATCTTAAAATTTTCAATCGAATAAACAGAACCGCGTTCATCGCCGCCAAAGCCGCTTATTGAACCGTCTTTCAAAATTAACTTTGTATCAAAATATTTTTCAAAAATTGCAGGAAGTATTGAAAAAACGGGAATCACAGCGCCGGTATCGATAAGCGTCGGCAAATTGTACAATTTAATTACCGGTCTCTCGTACTTTCGCATTAACGGTATTGTAAATTCTTTCATCCAATTAGCCTTTCAGTGCGTCTAAAGTCTTTTGGAGAGATTCGCAATTTTCGGCGTTGAAACTTTTAATTTTTCTGTCAATGCGCTTATTGAAATTGGAAAGCGTCTTGCCGGGTCCGCACTCTACAAAAATATCCGCGCCAAAATCTTGCATAGACTTCACGCAGTCAATCCATTTCACGGGATTATCAGCCTGCGATACAAGATTGGATTTAATATCGGCGGCAGAGTTTTCAAGTTGACCGGTGAAATTTGCGGCTACGGGGAATTTTGCATTGGCAATTTCAATTTTATCAAGTTCGGCGGAAAGTTTTTCAGCGGCAGGTTTCATAAGCGTGCTGTGGAAAGGCGCACTTACCGGCAGAATGATAGATTTTTTAGCGCCTGCAGATTTTAAAATTTCTACAGCCTTTTCGACGCCTTGAACTTTACCGGCGATAACAGTTTGACCGGGACAATTAAAATTCACGGCTTGAACTTCGCCAAATTCTGACGCCTTTTCGCAAGCGTCAACAATGGTTTTATCGTCAAGCCCGATAATCGCCGCCATTGAACCTTCTCCTACAGGAACCGCCTCCTGCATAAAAGTGCCGCGTTTATGAACCAATGCAACGGCGTCATAAAATTTTATGGAATCTGCGGCTACAAGCGCGGAATATTCGCCGAGACTGTGACCACTGGCAACTTCAGGCGTAATTCCCTCCGCCTTCAAAATTTCTGAAATAATGACGCTTACAACCAAAATAGCAGGTTGAGTGTTTGCAGTCAGTTTTAAATCTTCTTCCGATCCTTCAAAACAAATTTTTTTTATGGAATAACCCAGCGCGTCATCGGCTTCATCAAAAATTTTTTTGGCAAGTGGAAAATTTTCGTACAAGTCTTTACCCATACCGAGAAACTGCGCACCTTGACCAGGAAAAATAAAAGCAATTTTACTCATTTGAAAAGTCCTCGACTAAATATATTTTTTCTGAAGTTCGGCAACGGCATTCGGCAGACCGTTTATAATATCGTCCACAATTTCTTTTACCGGCTTAATATCGTAAAGCATACCGGAAATTTGCCCAATCATAACCGAGCCGTTTTCAACATCACCTTTATGCGTTGCAAGGTGCAAAGTACCTTCGCCGAATTTTTCCAAGTCTTCGGTTGAGGCACCAGTCGCTTCCATTTCGTGAAAAGTGCGGGTAAATTTATTTGCCAAAACGCGGACGGGGTGACCTAAACTTCTGCCGGTGACAACGGTTGATCTATCTTTAGCTTTAAGCACAAAATTTTTATAGTTGTCATGAGCGATACATTCTTTGCTTAAAACAAAACGCGACCCCATTTGAATAGCGCTTGCACCGAGAGCGAAGGCGGCGGCAAGACCGCGTGAATCGGCAAAACCGCCTGCCGCAATTACGGGAATATCTACCGCGTCAACAACCTGCGGAATAAGCGGCATTGTAGAAATTTCGCCGATATGTCCGCCGGATTCGCAACCTTCCGCAATAATCGCGTCAACGCCGCCCTTTGCAAGCCGCCTTGCCAACGCGACACTGGCAACTACGGGAATAACTTTTGCGCCGACTTCTTTCAGCGCGGGAAGATATTCGCCCGGGTTACCTGCGCCGGTAGTCACTACGGGTACGCGCTCGTCAACCATAAGTTGCATAACCTCTTTGACGAATGGCGACATAAGCATAATATTGACGCCGAAAGGTTTATCCGTCCATTTTTTACATTTTTGAATTTCCGCTTTCAAAACGTCCGGCGGCATATGACCTGCGCCGATAAGTCCCAAGCCTCCTGCATTTGACACTGCTGATACCAATTCGGCAGTCCCTATCCACGCCATGCCGCCCTGAAATATTGGGTATTTTATTTTCAGCATGTTACAAATTGCGTTATTTTCAAACATGCAAAATCTCCTTTCTAGATTAGCTTGTAGCTCGTAGCTTGTTTTAACCGGCTGCCCTCTACTTGCTACCGGCTAATTTTTATATAAACGTTTTAATTCGTTCAAGAATATGGCTTTTAACGTACTCCTGCGATCTGCTTATGGCACTGCAAATAGTTTTGGCATCGGAACTGCCGTGACTTATTATGCAGTAGCCGTCTACGCCGAGAAGCGGTGCGCCGCCGTATTCGGATACATCAAGGCGCTTAGATAAATTTTTCAGCGTCGGCATAAGAAGAAGTGCGCCCAATTTCGCGCTGACACCTGCCGCGTCAATTTCTTCTTTAATCAGCTTAAAAATAGTCATGGCAAGACCTTCACCGAATTTCAAGACAACGTTGCCGACAAAGCCGTCACAAACTACAACGTCGAAATTACCCTCCGGAATATCGCGCCCTTCAGCATTGCCCAAAAAATTTATCGCCGAATTATTTTTCAACAGATCATAAGTTTCTTTAACCTGTTCATTGCCCTTAGTCTCTTCCTCGCCGATATTTAAAAGCCCGACTGTAGGATTTTTCTTGCCAAGCACGTATTCGCTGTAAATCGCGCCCATAATACCAACCTGAACCAAATGTTCCGGTCTGCTGTCAACATTGGCGCCGGAGTCCAAAAGAAGTGTGACACCTTTAGCAGTAGGAAACGGCGTAGCAATGGCAGGACGCCCTATTCCGTGAATACGTTTTAAAATTAACTGCGCGGCGGCAACGGCGGCACCGGTTGAACCGGCTGAAAGTACTGCGTCGCATTTACCGTCTTTAACCATATGCGTGGCAACGACGATTGACGAATCTTTTTTTGTACGTACAGCATCGGCAGGGTGTTCGCGCATTGTTATAACTTCGGTGGCATGCTTTATGCTTATCGGCAAATTGCTTGTATCGCCTTCATTTTTCAAAACGTCGCGAATCTTTTTTTCATCGCCAACCAAAATAATTTCACAAGGATTTTTTCTTGCCGCTTCGACGACGCCTTTAATAATTTCTTCTGGGGCATTATCGCCGCCCATCGCGTCAACTGCAATTTTCACTTTTTAGGCTCCATTATGAAGAATCCATAATTCCTATTAAAAAAAACGGGCAGGGTTTTTATGCCTGCCCAAAAATTTACTGTCCTTAAGCCGTTTCAATAACTGCTTTTCCGTCATAGTAACCGCATTCCAGACACACATGGTGCGGGAGTTTAGGCTCGTGGCATCTCGGACATTTTACATAGTTCGGTGCTTCCAATTTCCAATTCGCACGTCTTCTGTCTCGTCTGGATTTACTCAACTTCCTTTTCGGTGCTGCCAAAAAACACACCTCCTTATTAAGCTTTCGGCTTTCAGCTTCCATCTTGTAAGAAGGCTGTACTAAAAACCGTCGATACCCTTAAATTTTAACATCGGCGCAAGACGCGGATCGATTTTCGTCTTGTTACAATCACATTCGCCGGTATTTAAATTTTGCCCGCAGTTTGGACAAAGTCCCCTGCAGTCTGCTTTGCAAAGATTTTTTATCGGTTGTGCGGCAATCAGCGTATCTTTCACCAGTTCCGTAATATCCAACATTCCGTCCGCAATATCCGCCTTGTCAACTTCTTCGTCAAATTCATGAACTTGATTTTCTTCTGCCGAAACTAAACACCTGTCACAAACAAATTTCTTGCGACAACTAATTTTTCCGCGAATATTCAAAGACAGTCCGTCGTTTACAATTTCGCCGTAAATTTTAATTTTTCCAATAAACTTTTCGTCTTCAGCAAAAAAATCATCATCCGAAAAAGTTTTGTCGAAAAAACTTTCTGCCGACTCTTCAAAATTGAACTGCGTACTAACGCCCTTGCCTAATGACACTTTGAGCATTTTACAACACCGTTAATGCATTGTCAAGAATTACTGTTTTCAGCATAAGTCTACATATTATTTCCAGATGTAGCCTTACTTTTTAGTGGTTTTACCCAAATTCTTTGAGTGCATTCCTTTACCCTTCGCGGCGGCTGCGCTTGACGTGGCAATTTTCGCCTGAACACTCTGCAAATTTTCCTGCATTGAACTCAAGCAAGCCTCGCAGTACTGACCGGTAAGAATATCCTTGCCGCACTTTTTGCAGGGATGGTAACTTTTCAAATTGGTCTGTTCAAAGCGTCCCTCTTGAATCATACGAACAACAAGCGATTCCTCCGCTCCGGTGCCTTCAACGATATCGGGAACTTTGCATTCCGGATTTGAACGGACAAAGTCCATTACCTTATTTTCCATTTCAACTTCCGCGTCGCGGCAATCACGACAAATTTTTTCCTTGTTCTGTTGCATAAAAAGCTTTCCGCAACGCTGACAATTCCTCATTTTTCCTGCCATAATTACACATCCTTTAGGAGCTTGTCCGTATAGAAATTTTATCGTCAAAAAATAAATTTCGTAACTTAAAAAGCATATTGAAATTTTTATTCAGCTATTTTTCATTTTACACAATGTAACGAAAAAAAGCAACTAAATTTTTTGCTGACGGTGAAATTTGGCAGAAGTTACACTATATTAGAAATCAAACGGATCTTTAAATTTTTCGTCGAAGTCGTCGTCAAAGTCAGCCAAGCCGAATTGACTTAAGTCACCTAACATGGTGATATCGTCCGGCTGTTTGTTAAGTTCCTGTTTAAAATATTCTTCTTTGCCGACATAAAAATAAAATTCTCCCCAATCGGAAAGCATTTTAATACCGGTAAAATTATCTTCTGTTTCACCGTAACGCGGCGTTTCCGGCTCTTCTTCCGTACCCAGCGTGGCTACCATTTGAATGGTTAAATGTCCCGCGTAGATATTGAAAAACTCTGAAACAACGTCGTAGGCGTCGTCAAGATTTTCGGCAAGGTGATTGTAACTCTTCGCAAATTTAGTGAAAACCTCTTCGTTGGCGAAAAGTCCCGTAATAATGGGCGTATTGCCTTTGACTTTAACCGTTGCGCCGTACAATTTTTCTTCCGCGTTATCTGTTGCAGGCAGTAAAATTATTGTTGAGCCTAAAGATTCTGATGCAAATTCATAGAAAGTTTTAACCACTTCTACGGCAAGGGGATAATCAAGTTGCTGTTCCGACGGCAGTGAATCATAACGCGCGGCAAATGCCGTATCGACAGGCGACATTTCCAACTTGTGATATTCGTCGAAAAGTCTTTCCAGATCGTCAATACTTACTTTGCCGCTGTCGATTAATTCTTGAATAAGCCAAATTGATGAGGATTCTTTCAAACGCTTTAATCGCGCAGGTTGTCCCTTTTTCAAGACGTTTTCTATTACCGAATCATACTTGCCTTGAACTTCGGCATCATGTGAACGCAGATATTCAACCACATCATCGGCAGGCATATCGGCAGTAGTTTCTTTCAAATTTTTAAGCGACTCGGAAAGTTCGGGAAGTGACGCCATACGAAGAAAAAGCGCCTTTGTTGCCAACGTTGCCTTTTTTTTCTTGGCGGCAACTATTATTTCGGCAAGCTGATTTTCGTCGAGAAATGAAGAATTAAAAAGGAATTGACCGAAGTCATAACTTTTCATGGCGCCTTCTCCTTTTTAAGAATTTGAACCGGCTTCAGCCGCTTTCTTCAAATTTTTTTCACGCGCTCTGCGAATGGCTTTAACTGCGCGGGCAATTTGTTCTTTGGTATACGGCTTTTGAATAAAATCTATAGCGCCCATTTTGAGTGTCTGCATAAGTTTTTGAGGCGTACCTGCAGATGAAAGCATTACAATGGGGACATCGGGAGTGACTTCACGAATGACTTGCAATGCTTCAATGCCGCCGACTTCCGGCATGACGATATCCAAAATTACGCCGTCAAGATTATTAGCCATATCTATTTCTATAGCTTCTTTACCGTTTGCCGCTTCCAATACTTCGCAACCGAGATTTTCCAACTCTTCACGCAATTTTTTTCTAAGCAATCTGGAATCGTCCGTTATCAACAGACGAAGTTTTTTTTCTTCCGAATTGACGGGAGTTCCGGTTGAAACTTGTCCGCCGGTTTTTATTTCATCCATTGGTGTAAGCCTCCTCACGGGTTGAATTTCAAATTTTTAATAATTTTATCATTACAAAATTTTTTGGTCAAGGATTAAAAGAATTAAGAATTAAGAATTGGCGGCTGTGGATAAACTCCAAGCTGATAAAAATTTTTTTAACTAATTTCTTTTGGCGTATTGATTTACTTTTTCTTTAGCGTAATGTAGCTTTTACGTCCGCACGAGGTTACGGTAATCTTAACGTTATCGTACGCAGCTCAGGTACATCCGCGCCGTCTTTTTTACTTTACCGGCTACCGGCTAATAACTGACAGGTAATTATTTTTCTTGACATCAAAGGCGGGCTCGTCTATAATGCGTTGAGTTATTTTTAAATCGATAACAGAATAAATTTTGAGAGGTGTTTGGTTTGAAGAGAACTTTCCAGCCCAATACCCGTTGGCGCAAAAAAACTCATGGTTTTCGTGAACGTATGAAAACAAAAGGCGGGCGTCTTGTAATTAAAAGACGTCGTCAACGCGGCAGAAAAGTGCTTACAGCTTAATAAAGCGCACAGGTCACCGTTTAGTGTGGCCTTTTTTTCGTTTAACATGCGGAGGTTTTTTATGTTTGAACTGAATAAAAGCGAAATTCTGCGCGATAACAAAGATTTTAACGACGTCTATTCCAAAGGGCGCTCTTACGTAAGCAAAAATATTATAATTCACGTGCTGAATGATGAACGCTACAATGGTAAAGTAGGTTTTGCCGCAGGAAAAAAACTCGGCGGCGCCGTTATCAGAAATCGCGTTAAAAGGCTTTTACGTGAAACGTATCGGCTTTGCAAAAAAAATCTCCGCACTGACCGCGCACTTATTATTATGGGCAGAAAAAATTTAGTCAATGCAAAAGTTGATGTGGCAATAAAATCTTTTCTGGAACTTTGCAAAAAGGCGAAGTTATATACAGCGGAAGATATCGCGGAGAATAATTGATATGACGAAAATTTTTATAGCGGTCGTCAAATTTTATCAAAAATATATTTCGCCATTAAAGCCGCCTTGCTGTCGATTCGTGCCGACTTGCTCGACTTATGCCGTGCAAGCATTGGAAAAGTACGGTTGGCGGCGCGGCCGGCGTATTTTGCGTTGCAACCCTTTCTGCAAGGGCGGATATGATCCCGTACCGTGAATTAGTCAATAGCTTTTAGCCATTAGCCTTTAGCCATTAGCTTTTAGCTATTAGCTATTAGCTTTTAGTCAATAGCTTTTAGCCTTTAGCCATTAGCTATTAGCCTTTAGCTATTAGCTTTTAGTCAATAGCTTTTAGCCATTAGCCTTTAGCGGTTAATTTCTAATAGCTAACCGCTAACCGCTAATCGCTAACACCTAAATAGGAGACGTGATGTTTTGGAAGAACCCGGCATTTTCAGTACACTCTTTTCACCGATAGAATTTTTATTCACCACTATT
>CAJOKY010000015.1 GCA_905235425.1 uncultured Selenomonadaceae bacterium | reverse complement strand
AACCCGTTACTAGAGGTTGTTGGTAAACTCCAAGCTGATAAAAAATTTTTAGTGTAACTACTTTCTTTTGGCGCAAAAGAAAGTAGCAAAGAAAACATGGCGCGGCTGTTGTTCGCTTACGTGATCGGCAGTTTTAGCTTTTACGTCCGCACAAAGTTTAAAATAATTTCGGCGTTATCGTACGCAGCTCAGGTACATCCGCGCCGTTTTCTCGGGTACATTCGCGCCGTTTTCTCGGGTACATTCGCGCCGTCTTTTTTACTTTACCGGCTAATCAATAGAATTTTTGCTCTGCTTGAATCGGTACACGCCGCTGCCGAATCTGCGCGGAGCAATTTTTTTAAGCTCTTCAAAGTCCTCAGCGTAGTCTTTACCGTCAATCGCCGCACGATAAATTTTTGTAGTAAGCCCTGCAACTTCCGGCGAATAATCCTGCGCGTCAATTCTCAATGCCGCCGCACCAAAAAATTTTTCCACATACGGCAACAGGCATAAATCCTTAGCAAAATAAATGTGATTGTTGCCGAATTGGTCAACGCGCAGAGGATGAATTTCACCTGCCGAATCTTCCAACGCGAAATGATGATTCAAAAGTTGCGGCGTCGCAAAATCGTCATAGTCAGGGTGATAAAATTTTATGAAGTTATGCTCGCAAATCATTGATTCGGTTGAACCGTGAACAATGACTTCAATCGGCAAATCAGATTTTTCAACGACGCTTTTAACCTGCGCGAAGCTAAGTTCGATTGACGCGGCGGCTTGCTTAACGCCTTGACTTTTCAGAAAATCGGCGGCAACGTCATTGAACAGGTTAAAAGAAATATCGGAGTAAATCGGCAACGTCGAATAAGTTTTGACCAAATTCAAACTGCCCAAATTGCTGACAAGTACGCCGTCAAAATTCACGTCGCGCAGTTTGTCAAGCAGTTCAATCAGTTCATTTAAAACTTTATCCCTCGTAACACGCGGCGTGTTCAAAACAATTTTAGCGTTATGGTCATGCGCAAATTTTACAGCGGCTTTATATTCGCGCAGGGTGAACGGTTTCAACGGCTTAAAAACTTCGCCGCCGACGTAAATTAAATTCGCGCCGTTTTCTACAGCAGATTTAGCCGCGTCCAACGTTGCAACGCGTACGTGTAAAGCTGATTCCCTGTTCCCTGTTCCCTGTTCCCTGTTCCCTAAAATAGGCGTCTCGTCGTCAAAAATCTTTTTAACTTCCGCGTCATCAAAAGGCGTTTCAATAACTCCCGCGCTGAAAAATCGCGGCTCGCGCTTGCCGCTTAAGCCGATATCGTTTTTAGTCGGCGGCTTAAATGCAAAAGTCGTAGTAAAGTCACGAACGCGCTTTTCATAAAAATCACGCCAAAGATCTTCGTCAATCGTAAAGCCGGTGGGGTCGGCAATGTACCCGTCAATAACTTTTCTGTACGCGGCAACAAGACGCGCGATAAATTCCGGCGGGCGCATTCTACCTTCAATCTTGAAAGAGTAAATGCCGGCTTGAATCATATCGGGAATGTTTCTTAGCATACACATATCTTTCAGCGCCAATTTATGGGACGTGTCGTCTAAAACTTCGCCGGTCATTTCGTCAACAAATTTCCATGCCCAACGGCAAGGTTTAAGGCAACGTCCGCGACTGCCGCTCTGCCCGAATGTCACGCCGGAATGGGTACACTGTCCCGAAACGGCTATGCACATATCTCCATGTATAAAATATTCTACTTCAATGCCGGTCTTTTCGCGAATCAGCGCCACGTCGGCTAAACTTAATTCACGTCCCAAAACAATGCGCTTAATGCCTAAATCTTGCAGAAATTCAACTGCGCGAGTATTGTTTATATTCATCATCACGGACGCGTGAATCGGCAGATTTAAGCCAAGTTCGCGTACCAATTTTATTACGGCTAAATCCTGTACAATCAAGGCATCGGGCTGAATTTTATCAAGAAAGTACAGATAATCTTTAAGCGGCTGAATTTCCTCCGCGCTGATTAAATTGTTTAACGTGATATAAAGTTTTGCGCCATGTTCATGCGAAAAAGTCACGGCGTCTTTCAATTCTTCGTCGGTCAAATTGAAATCGTTTTTATGTACGCGCATATTGAAATGTTTGCCGCCGAGATAAACCGCATCGGCTCCGGCGTTAATTGCGGCAGTAAATGCATTCCATGTACCGGCAGGTGCCAAAAGTTCTACTGAATCCCGAGTTAAAGTCATCTAATCTCCCCTTCGTTAATATTCATGAAAATTATATCACCCTGCCTAAAAGCTTGCAATAAAAGGCGGCGTGTGATAAAGTTGCGTCAACAAGGAGGAAATTTTTAATGGAAAATAAAGTAAAGGAACTGTGCGACGCGGCGTCAAGTGCGATTAATGCCGTAGCAGATTTAAAAGCGCTTGACGATATCCGCGTTAAATTTTTGGGCAAAAAAAGCGAAATTACGACGCTTGTTAAGGTTATGAATGAACTTAGCGCCGAAGAAAAGCCGCGTGTCGGCAAAATCATAAATGACGCCCGTAACCAAATTAAAAATCTCATTGACGAAAAGAAAGCCGCACTCAAGGCGCAGGAACTTCAAAATAAATTGGCGTCCGAAAAAATCGACGTGACTTTATCCGGCAGAAAAATTTATCGCGGTCACCTGCACCCGTTGACTTTAACGTTAAACCGCGTCAAGGAAATTTTTATCAGCATGGGCTACAGCGTCGAGGAAGGTCCCGAAGTCGAAACGGATTATTTTAATTTTGAGGCGCTTACCCTGCCGAAAGATCACCCCGCCCGCGATATGCAGGACTCTTTTTATATCACGGAAGAAATTTTGCTCCGCACTCAAACTTCACCGGTACAAGCGCGTACCATGCAGAAAAATTCAAATAACGCGCCAATTCGTATGATTGCGCCGGGCAGAGTTTATCGCCGCGACGATTACGACGCCTCACATTCGCCTATGTTCACGCAGGTTGAAGGGCTTGTGGTTGACGAAGGCATTACCTTTGCCGACTTGAAAGGTACGCTTGATTTTTTCTGCAAAAAGATTTTCGGCGAAACCGCGCAGATTCGCCTGCGTCCCAGCTTTTTCCCCTTCACCGAGCCGAGTACCGAAGTTGACGTGTCTTGCATGATGTGTCACGGCAGCGACGAACACTGCAAAGTTTGTCACGGTAGCGGCTGGCTTGAAATTTTAGGCGCCGGTATGGTTCACCCTGACGTTTTGTCCATGAGCGGTTACGCCCCTTCCAAAGTAAGCGGCTTTGCATTTGGTATGGGCATTGAACGTATTGCCATGTTGACTTATGGCATTGACGATTTGCGCTACTTCTTTGAAAACGACACAAGATTTTTGCATCAGTTTTAAAGGAGTTATACTTTTATGAATAATGAATTTGAAAATTTGAATAAAAAATTGGACACCATGAATGCCGATTTGGCAAAAATGCATCAAGAAAATTTTCAGTGGGCGAATGAACTTTTTCGTAGTCAAATGCGGCTTATGCAGATTGTTGAGAATGCCCAAAAGTTTGATCTTACAGACCCCTATCACAATCGCAACCGCCAAATAAGTTCAGCGTGTCCTGAGATTTATAACAAGTACGGCGAGCGAATGGAAATATTTTTTATGAGTGATCGCACCGGCGCACATGTACCCAACAGCACAAATTCGCGTTACATTTATTGGGACAGGTACAACTCCGGACTTAGTACGCACTTTTACACGCACGACGAAATTTTCAGGACGTACGGTAAACCCAAAAGAAAATTTGCTGTAATGGTTGAATCGCCTGCCATTGTGCCGCAGAGCTACGAAAATGTTTTGCAAAATAAAGACTACATAGAAAAAAATTTTGACGCGATTTTCACCTACGACGTTAGGATTTTGTCGACGATTAAAAACGCCAAATTTGCGCCTCTCAGCGGAGATGTTTGGTACGGCAAAAATCTTGAAGGCATTATGGGCGAAGGCTCGGAGGCAGGATTTTCAGATGACGGCATCGATAAGCAGCTTGAAAATTCCGCTGAAAATTACAAGCGCAAGACAAAAAATATTTCTATTGTGGCGTCAGCTAAAAAAATTTGTCCCATGCACTTGGTACGTCAAAAATTTGCCTTCAAGTGCAAGGAATTGCCTAACGTCGATACATACGGCAAATTCGACGGGGGGGGTATGTGCCGATAGAGCTGCCTTTTGAGGAGTACAGATTTACAATCGCGATTGAAAATTTGGTGTCGCCGTTTTACTTCACGGAAAAAATTTTAAATTGTTTCGCGGCACAGACAATTCCTATTTACATTGGCGCAACGGAAATTGGAAGATTTTTCAATCTCGACGGCATAATTCCAATACGAGTTGAAGATTTAGACAGACTGGAAGAAATTTTAGCGCAGTGTACACCTGAAGAATATGAGCGCCGACTTCCTGCCGTATTGGACAATTATCGTCGCGTACAAATTTTTATGAATCAAACTCGTTTTGACGACATTTATATAAATTTTTTAAAACCGAATAATTTAATCTGATTAAAACTAAATAGGAGTGATGCTTTTAATGCAGGTATCAATAAAGTGGTTGAAAGATTATCTTGACATAGACTGTACGGCGGACGAATTGGCGGAAAAATTCACAATGGCGGGAATACCCGTTGAAAATGTCATCCGCGCAGGTGAGGGATTGGAAAAAGTTATAACGGGACGTATTGAAGAGTTGACGGCGCATCCCGATTCAGATCATTTGCAAGTTTGTCAAATGAATATCGGCGCAGATGAACTTTTACAAATAGTCACCGGCGCACCTAATGTAAAGCAAGGGCAGATTGTACCCGTTGCATTGGTAGGCGCACATTTACCCAATGGTCAAAAAATTTCTAAAGGCAAACTGCGCGGCGTAGCGTCAAACGGTATGCTCTGCTCGGCGGACGAATTGAAATTGGATATTGAAAATCTGCCGGAAGAACAAAAGATCGGCATTTACATTTTGCCGGAAGATACGCCGATAGGTAAACCTGCCGCTGAAGTGTTGGGACTTGACGACGCCATTTTGGAATTTGAACTTACGGCAAATCGCGGCGATTGTTTCAGCGTATTCGGTCTTGTACGTGAAGCCGCCGTGTTACTGAATCAGACGCCGAAATTTCCCGACATTACGATAAATGAAGACGCGGGTAAAAATGCGGCTGATTTAATTGAAATAAAAATTGACGCGCCGGATTTATGTCAACGCTTTTCATCGCGCGTATTAACCGACGTTAAATTAGGCGATTCTCCCGCGTGGATGAAAAAACGTCTTGAAGGCGCGGGCATTCGCTCCATAAATAATGTGGTTGACGTGACAAACTTTGTAATGGTCGAACTCGGTCAACCCATGCACGCTTACGATTACGACGAGGTTAAAGGTCACGTCTTAAATGCACGCCGCGCAGTTGAAGGCGAACAACTTCATACGCTGGACGATTCAAACAGGCTGGCGAAGGGCAACGAACTTGTAATTGCAGATGCCGAAAAGGCGGCGGGACTTGCCGGAGTTATGGGCGGTCTTGAAACTGAAATTACAGAAAAAACAAAGACGGTAGTACTTGAGGCGGCGGCGTTTAATCCCGCGTCAATTCGCCGTACAAGCCGCGCAGTCGGTCTTCATTCTGAGGCGTCCGGCAGATTTGAACGCGGTACAAATGAAAAAAATACCGTAACCGCTCTTGATCGCGCCGCGCAGTTACTGCAGGAAATGGGCGCTTGCAAAGTTTGTAGCGGTATTGTTGACGTTTACCCCGCGCCTAAGCCGCAGGTTACGGTTAAATTCACCGTCAAGCAGATTAATGACAGGTTGGGTACAGATTTAAGCGAAGAATATATCATCGGCGTTTTGAAATCGCTCGGCTTTGAGATAAAAGATGCTGACGACAATATAACAGATTTTGACAGCGCGATTGATAAAATTTCCTACGCGGCAAAACATTTGGGCAAGGCGGCTACCGAACTTTCATCAAATTCAAGCGTTGAGGATTTTATAAAAAATATCGGCGCGACGGTCGGCGAAATGATTAAGCGCAGTGTTCCCGCCGTTTCTTCGACGTATGAAGCGATTGTTCCCGATTGGCGAAATGATGTAAGCTTGCCGGAAGATTTATCGGAAGAAATTGCGCGAATTTACGGCTACAACAATATCCCTTCGACATTGCCGAAAGGTAACAGTAAAGGCGGGCAGTCACCTTTCCAAAACTTTGCAGACAAAATTAAATCGGCGCTTACCACTCTCGGTATGGATGAAATAACTTCATTCGTATTTACAAGCGATGAAACATTTGACAAGTTGCAAGTGCCGAAAGATAGCGAATTACGCCGCACGGTACCGATTTTGAATCCTTTGACAGACGTTGCGCCGTTGCTTAGGACGACGCTTTTAGGTTCGGTGCTTGAAAACGCGGCAAGAAACTTTTCACGTAAAAATGAAGATATCAGACTGTTTGAAGTTGCGCCGGTATTTTTGCCAAAAGGTTTACCGATAACCGAATTGCCGCACGAAGTCCAAAAACTGGTAGGCGTCATTATCGGCAGACGTGAACCTAATGGCTGGGCGCAAAATTCGGCGGAGGTTGATTTTTATGACGTGAAAGGCATTGTCGAGGAACTTTTGGAGCGGCTTAACATTGAAAGATACAGCGTCGAAGTCGGCGAACATTACGCAATGCATCCCGGCAAAACCGCCGTGTTCAAAAAAGGTCGTGAAGTTTTGGCGACGGTCGGCGAAATTCACCCTGCCGTTACTGAAGCATTCGGCGTGAACAGAAAAATTTTTGCGTTTGAGTGCGACGTTGCAACGCTTATGAAATGTACCGCTAAAAAGTTTAATTTTGCGCCGTTGCCGAAATATCCCGCTATAACTCGTGACTTGGCAATTTTGGTAAATCATGACGTAGCCGCCGGCGAAGTTGAAAAGGTTATCGCTAAATCGGCAGGAAAATTTTTCAATGAAGTTACACTTTTCGACGTTTACAAAGGTGACAGAATTGCCGCTGATAAAAAGAGTTTAGCATTTACAATAAAATTTCAATCAGACGAACGAACATTGAAAGACGAGGAAGCAGACGCCGCATTTAAAAATATTTTGTCAACACTTGAAAAAACTTTTGCGGCACAATTAAGAAGTTGAGGTGGTCTGCTTGGAAAAAACACAGAAGTTGGGGGAGCCGCGCCGCGTCGAAGTAGAAATTAACGGCGACATTTACCGGCTAAGGACGGACGATCCGGAAGGACTTGCGCAAATTGTACAGATGGTTGATTCTACCATGCGTTCAATTTCACAAAATATGCACACTTTCGCAGGTAACCGAATCGCCGTACTTGCCGCAATGACAATCGCCGAAAAATATTTGCAACTCAAAAAAGACTACGACGAGCTTTTGGAACTCCTCGAAGAACACAAGTAGACTTTTTTAGATTTACTTTTCTTTGGCGCAAAGAAAAACCCGCGCACGTCCTTGTGCGCCTTCTTTTTTTATTTTAATGATTTTGGGAGAATTAAAATTGGAATTAGAAATTACCGGTCTCGGTACGAACGGCGAAGGCGTAGGGCGACACGACGGCTTGACGGTATTTGTTGAAGGCGCCTTGCCGGATGAAAAAATTTTTGCCGAAGTGAAAGAGACTAAAAAAAATTACGCCGTAGCACGATTGGTAAAAATTCTGCGCGAAAGTGGCGACAGGGTTAAGCCGTTTTGTCCCATTTATGAAAGATGCGGCGGCTGTCAACTGCAACATTTAAATTACGCCGCGCAGTTAAAATGGAAACGTCAGCAGGTTGTTGACGCGGTTGAGCATATTGGAAAGATTAAAGGCGTTGAAATTTTTGACACGCTCGGCATGGAAAATCCCCTGCGCTATAGAAACAAAATGCAATTCCCCGTAGCGCGACAGAAAGGCGAATTGGTGATAGGTTGCTATGCGCGCGGCAGTCACCAAATTATTGATACAAATTCCTGCCTGATTCAGCGTGAAGGTATGGACGAAGTTTTAGCCGCCGTGAAAAAAATTTTGCAAAAATACAACGTTGCCGCCTACGACGAAGACACTCACAGAGGCGTTTTGCGTCACGTTATGAGCCGAATTGGTTTTAACGGCGAATTGATGATTGTGCTTGTTACGGCTATGAAAAATTTACCTGCAGAAAAAAATATTGTACGCGCAATTTGTCACGAACTGCCTAAGGTTACAAGCGTACAGCAAAATATTCAGACGTACCACAACAACGTGATTTTGGGACGTGAAACAAAAATTTTATACGGCAAGCCGACGATTAAAGACCGCATTGAAAATTTGACGTTTAACATTTCGGCACGCTCATTTTTTCAAGTCAACTCCGCGCAGGCAGAAGTTTTGTACAACGTTGCATTGAAATTCGCCGAGCTTACGGGACGTGAAACGGTGATTGACGCTTACTGCGGCATCGGTACGATAACTTTATTTTTGGCGAAATCTGCGCGAAAAGTCTACGGCATTGAAATTGTACCGACGGCGATTGACGACGCGAAAAAAAATGCGCGTGAAAATAATATTCGCAACGCTGAATTTATTGCAGGTGACACGTTGAAAATTATTCCGCGCCTTTATCGTGAAGGCGTCCGCGCAGATGTTGTAATTGTTGACCCGCCGCGTGCAGGTTGCGATAAAAAAGTTTTGGAAACATTCGCCGCAATGTCGCCGTCAAAAATTGTCTACGTTTCATGCAATCCCGCAACATTGGCGCGTGACATTTCAATTTTGCGTGAACTCGGCTACAGTACAAAAAAAATTCAGCCGGTCGATATGTTTCCATTCAGTTCGCACGTCGAATCAGTTACACTTTTAGAAAGTCAATCTTGACAAATTAAACCGCTGAAGATTATAATTTTAATCGGCAAGCGGATTTATGTCCTAAAAATTACAGATAATATAGATAAAAGAAAAATCCCGCCTTTTGAGCGGGATATGTGTCCGGCATGCGGTTTCGCCCTAATTATGTTTGTTACTGAAAAATAAACTGTGACCCGTCCAATTTATGGGGAAATCAGGCGGGTTGTCGGCTTTACCGAGTAAGAATCTCGATAAGCGTCAAGATAATGTTGATTAACGTAAGCCAATCAGACTTATCCATCGCATTCACCTCCTTGTGGAGATGTAGCGAAACCGCCTGCCGCTGTGGACACACGGGCAATTATACGCCTTTATTTTTTTGCCGTCAAGCCAAATATTACAGGTAAATTTCATATAAACTTCATAAATTTTTTGAAAATTTCGCTTGCAATTTGCGCGATAACTGCTATAATTTGACTATAAAAATTAATCTTGGTTTGTGAGAGACAAGGGGGAATTTTTTGATGAAGTGCTGTTCAAAAATTGAGAAGATTATCGGTCGTGAAATTATAGACTCTCGCGGTAACCCCACGGTTGAAGTCGACGTAAAACTTGGTAACGGCATTGTCGGTCGTGCAGCTGTACCTTCCGGCGCATCAACAGGCGAAAACGAAGCGCTTGAACTTCGTGACGGCGACAAAGGTCGTTATCTTGGCAAAGGTGTTTTGAAGGCAGTAGAAAACGTCAACAAAGTAATTGCTCCTGCTCTTGAAGGCGATTGCGTACTTAATCAACGCGGTCTCGATTATAAGATGATCGAGCTTGACGGAACTCCCACGAAGAGCAAACTCGGTGCAAATGCGGTACTCGGCGTATCATTGGCGGCGGCGAAAGCGGCGGCTCAATATGTCGGACTGCCCCTTTATCGCTATATCGGCGGTTGCAATACTTACAAACTGCCCGTACCGATGATGAACATCATCAACGGCGGCGCACACTCCGACGCTCCCATTGCCTTCCAAGAATTTATGATTCGTCCTGTAGGCGCTCCCACTCTTCGTGAAGCCGTACGCATGGGCGCGGAAGTTTTCCACAACCTCGCAAAAATTCTCAAAGGTCGCGGTCTTTCTACCGCAGTAGGCGATGAAGGTGGATTTGCTCCCAAACTCAACGGCATTGAAGACGCTCTTCAAGTTATTGTGCAGGCTATCGAAAAAGCAGGTTACAAACCCGGCGACGACGTAAAAATTGCTATGGACTGCGCGGCATCCGAATTTGCCTTCAAAGAAGGCGATCAATGGTTCTACGATTATCGCAAACTCAAAGACGGCAAAGAAAAAGATCCTAACGGCAAGAGACTTAGCGCCGATGAACAAATTAAATTCCTTGAAAAACTTATTACGGACTTCCCGATTGACTCCATTGAAGACGGTCTCGACGAAAACGATTGGGATAACTGGGTTAAACTTACGCAGACGATCGGCGATCGTTGCCAGCTCGTAGGTGATGACCTGTTCGTTACCAATACCAAATTCCTTGAAAAAGGCATTAAGATGGGCGCTGCTAACTCCATTCTTATCAAAGTCAACCAGATCGGCTCCCTTACCGAAACGCTCGAAGCTATCGAAATGGCGCATCGTCATAACTACACGACTGTAACTTCACACCGCTCCGGCGAAACTGAAGACGCTACCATTGCTGATATCGCCGTAGCAACGAACAGCGGACAAATTAAGACAGGTTCCATGAGTCGTACAGACCGCATGGCGAAGTACAATCAACTTATCCGCATTGAAGAAGAGCTCGGTCAAAACGCGGTTTATCAGCGCGCTCCTCTTCTCAACAAAACTTTCGGACGTTAATACCATAAAATCAACATAAAATAAATTTTCATCGTAACTTCGGCGTCGTACTTCGGTACGGCGCTTTTTCTTATTGCAAATTTTGTAAACGCAGGATTAGGTGAGGCGCGCAAGGACGCGCGCCCGCCCGCGCAAACGACGTGATGTCGTTTCAGCGGACATGTTTCTTTTTGCTTACTTTTTCTTTGCGCCAAAGAAAAAGTATGATTTAATCTGCGGCGCTTTTTGGTTGTCTTAAATTAGCTAGTAGCCGGTGCAGTTAAAAAAGGCGGCGCGGATGTACCTTGAGCTGCGTACGATAACGCCAAAATTTTGCGCCAAAAGAAAGTAGTTAAAATTAAGTTAAACTAAAAAATAAAAATTTTTTATCAGCTTGGATTTTATCAACAGTCTCTACTAGAGATTTTTTTAATTGAAGTTTTTTTCTCATTATGATAAACTTTTAATCAATCTATAAAAAATTTTTAAGTAAGGAGAAAAATTTATGGCAACTGCAGTTGAAACTGCTAAAAATATTATGAACGTCTTGAAAAAATATTCGCAAGACGAATCGGAAATTGGCGTTATTGCACTCAATGATGCAATACGAACTGCCACGACATTTTCAAGCCTTGACGAGGCGAAAAAAGATCTTGTTGCAAGATTGAAAGACACTGAAACTTATCCCGACAGCGATACGCGGCTTAAAGAGGCTACGGGTATGGTACTTAGTGTGGATTTTACATCCGATACCGGCGCAATTACAGGACATAACGCGGGCGGTTCAACGGTTAAAGACTCAAAGTCAATCGTTCCTGAAGATGACGTCGATTTATCGACATTGCCGTTGCCTGAACCAGGTTCAACGACGCCGATAACTTACACCGGCGACGACGGCAAAACTTTTACTTTTTACGTAAAATGGCCCGATAGTTTTACAACTATTGTTCACGGTTACAACATTTCAAGCATTGAAGAAATGGATCCGGGACTTTTGGACAGCAGAAATTATGTAGACCTTGCGCAATTTAATCCCGATGACAGCTACACTTACGTAACGACGAATGATGACGGCTCCACTGAAACCGCCACCTATCCTTCATATGGTACGATAATTCAAAGAATGTCCACAATTTTAAAAGGGTTGAATAATTATTGGCTCAAAGAAGGCGCAAAACTCGATTATGATTCTCTCGGATTGACGCTTGACGGGCAGACCATTGAAATAATTTTTATGGGCGGCAGTTTTTATGATCTGCCTACTATGAATACTTTTGCTTTTAGAAAAGATTATTTGCCGTCGAATCAAATTGGACTCAGCATAAATGTTGTTAAATCTAACTATGATTTGTCTACTTCTGATCCGAACGGCGCATATTTGATGGATTATAGTTTTGAAAACAACGGTGAAATTAAAACTATTAAAATGCCTGGCTATTACTTGGATCGCGTCATTGCGCATGAACTGGTTCACGCCGTTATGTATGCGACCGGTACAATAAAAAAAGGTATGCCGGAATTTTTCACTGAAGGCATTGCAGAGGTAGTTCAGGGAAACGACGATTTTCTTGGCTATAGGATACCTTTAATTCAACAGATTGTTGAGTCACCGTCACTTTTGGAAGATGCACTTAATCTGGGCGAAGGTACGGGAGGTACTTACACATATCCAGGCGGCAATATGTTCATGAGATTCATTGCGAAACAAAGCCTTGACGTTACGCCGATTATAGGCGATTCTTCGCAGTCTGAAACTTTCAACTACGACACAAAAAGCGCGGTTATCACTAACTACGACGAAAACGACTCAATTAATTTTAACAAAGACGTTAAAGATTATTCTATTTCAGCCGCTTTTAATGATTTTCAAATTGAATCGGCAGATGACGGTATTTTTGTAGTTCGCGACGCTCGCGGCAAGCTTATGACTTTAAACACCTCCGGCGGTACAGAGTATGCGTATATGTTACCCGGTTCTAACGAAATTGACGGCAGAAATATAAATGGCGGAAATAATTTTGAAATACTCTTCGGCTCCAATCACGAAAATGACGTTATTCGCGCAGGTAACGGCGGTAGTCAACTTTGGGGCGGTATTAGCGGCAATGATGAAATTTTCGGCGGCTCAGGGCAAGATACTTTTGTTTATAAATTTAATGGCGACCACGACAACTTTCAAAATGTCGAAAGTCAGGACGTCATAAATTTTGACGATATGACGCTTGATAAAATTTCCGGCGCTGTATTCACTGATTCCGGTTCATACTTCAAATTTAGTGACGGCGGCAGTTTAATCATTAACGGTCAACCTTCAACTTTCGTCGTAAGCAATGATAATAATACCACGACTTACCGCGCAGATTATCAAAATAAAACGTGGACTCAAGTTTAAAACTACGAATATAATTAACCGCGTGAAAAAATTTTTAACTAAGGAGAAAAAATTATGGCAACTGCAGTTGAAACTTTTAAAAATTTTATGGATGCCTTGAAAAATTATTCGCAGGACGATTCGTCAATAGGACGTGTTGCGCTTGATGACGCTGTAAGGCGTGTATCTTATTTTTCTTCGCTTAAAGAGGCTAAAAATGCGCTTACGTACATGATGAATGACACTGAAACTTATCCCGACAGTGACACTCGCCTTAAAGAAGTTACGGGAATGGTACTTGGCGCTGAAGGTGATTTTTCCGTAGATACCGGCGCAATTACCGGCTACAATGCGGGCGGTTCAACTGTTAAAGACGCTCAATGGATAGTGCCGGAAGGTGATAATACTGTTGATTTATCAACCTTACCAATGCCTGAGCCCGGTTCAACTACGCCGATAACTTACACCGGCGACGACGGTAAAACTTTTACTTTTTATGTTAAATGGCCAAGTAGCTTTACAAGCATAGTTTATCCGTCGGCTGATGATTCCGGAGACACACCGACTTTTGTTACAGATTCAAAATATCTCGTTGACCTTGATACTTTCGATCCCAATGAAACGTACAGCAATGATATGATAATACTCCGTGACGTCAATCCTACTTACGGGCAAATGAAAAGTGCGATAACGACTGCGATTAAAGGTCTTTATAATTATTGGTTGCGCGAAGGTGCAAAACTCAATTATGATTCATTGGGATTGGCTCTTGACGGTCAAACGATTGATATTTCATTTGGTTTGGGACCGCATTTTGACTTCGCATCGGCAGTAACAAGTTCATTCCGATATGACAAATTACCGGCAGATCATATTTCTTTATCTATATGCCTTTTGTCTTACGGAAAACTTAATCCTACCAATCCCAACGGCAGTATAAATCTTGAAGGCGACGGCTCAGCTCCTTATAATTTTTACTTGGATCGCGTAGTAGCTCATGAAATGGTTCACGCCGTAATGTATGCAACGGGAACTATAAAAGAGAATATGCCGCAGTTTTTTGTAGAAGGCATTGCAGATTCACCTAACGGCGGCGACGATTATAACTCCCAACATCTAGAAGATATGAAAAGTTTTGTTGAGAATCCGTCAACATTAAATGAGGCATTGGCATTTGTAGAAGGCACCGGTACTAACTCCGCTTATGCGGCAGGTAATATGTTAATGCGTTTTATTGCAAAGCAGAGTTTAGGCATGTCTCAATTTGTCGGTAATTCTTCGCAGGCAGAAAATTTCCGCTACAACACGAAAAGCGCGGTTATCACCAACTACGACGAAAACGACACGATTTATTTTGAAAAGACTGTTGATAAGTACGAGATATCCGCCACATACAACGATTTTCAAATTACTTCACCGGCAGAAAACGACATGTACGATATACCAAGATTGATAGTGCGCGACGCTCGCGGCAAGCAGATAACTTTCAACACGCCAAACGGCGATGCTTACGTTTACATGGCGCCTGATGCTATGGAAATTAACGGAAATAATTTTGGCGACGGGAATAAATTTGAAGTAATTTTCGGCTCAGAATATGGAAATGATACCATTCGTGCAGGAAACGGCGGCAGTTATCTTTGGGGCGGTCATCAAGGCAAAGATGCGATGTTTGGCGGCAACGGTGCTGATACTTTCGTTTATAAATATGGTGACGAAAACGACACTGTTCAAAATGCAGATAGTCAAGACAGCGTGATACTTGATGAATTTAATCTTGATAAAATTACCGTCGCACAGATTTTAGATAACGGCGTAAATTTGCAATTCAGAGACGGCGGCAGTTTAGACATTGACGGCACTCCTACCAATTTCACCGTTCGTAATTATGACAGTAGCGAAACTTACCGCGCAGATTATCAAAATAAAACGTGGACTCAAGTTTAAGGCGATATTCGATAGTTAATAACGCGATATGATAAAATTTTCAGCGTCGTACATTTAGCACGGCGCTTTTTTATTGCAAAAATTAATTTCAAAGCATATAATAAATGTGATATCTAATGGAGGTGTGGATTTTATGGCAACGGCAGTTGAAACCACTAAAAATTTTATGAATGTCTTGAGAAATTACTCGCAAGACGCGTCAACGCCGATTGGACGCATTGCACTTGATCAAGCTGTAAGGCAAGTGACGCTGTACAACTCGCTTGAAGACGTTATCGATAAATTGCAAACTACTTTGAAGGATACCGAGACTTATCCCGATACGGATACGCGCTTGCAAAAGGCAACGGGTATGGTTATTGGCGCAGAAGACGATTACAGCGTTGACACGGGCGCTATAACCGGTTCAAATGCAGGCGGTTCAACCGTTAAAAATGCGCAGGATATTGTTCCGGAAGATAACGTCGATTTGTCAACGTTGCCGATGCCGGAGGCGGGTTCAACGACGCCGATTACCTACACCGGCAATGACGGCAACACTTTTACATTCTATGTGAAGTGGCCTGACAGCTTTACAACCGTTGTTGACGGAAGTAGAGAAGGCACCGATGATCAGTTGATACGCATTAAAGATTCAAGATATCACGTCGACCTTAACACGCTTGACGAAAACGGCTACTACGAACTTCCGCCTTCATCTGATACCAATCTCCCTGCCTTAAACGACAATACAACGTCCACGCAAAAATCTCCCACTTACGGGCAGATGAAAAATGCCATTACCACTGCGGTTAAAGGTCTTTATAATTATTGGCTACGTGAAGGCGCAAAGCTTAATTATGATTCTCTTGGATTGGCGCTTAACGGGCAGACTATTGAAATTGCCTTTGTTGCGGGCGGCGAATATGATAAGATGGCCGCTATAACGTTCAATAACAGAAATGATGATCTACCTACCAACCATATTTACATAGCCGTTGCCCTTTGCAGATACGGAGTACTTGATCCCACAGATCCAAACGGAAATACTAGTTATAACGGTCACGAAGCACGTACTTATTTGGATCGCGTCATTGCGCATGAAATGGTTCACGCCGTAATGTTTGCAACGGGAACATTTAAAAGTAATATGCCGCAATTTTTTACCGAAGGCATTGCAGATTTGGTTCAAGGTGACGACGATTATAACTCTGAGCAGCGTAATCTTATGATTGAGCTTGTAAACGATCCCGATACTTTGAAGAAAGGTTTAGTATTACTTGAGGGCACGGGCGACAGCTACGCCTATCCTGCCGGTGATATGCTTATGAGATTTATCGCTCAACAAAGTTTAGATGTTACGTCTATTGTAGGCGATGCGTCGCAAGCGCAAACTTACAGCTACAACACACCAAACGCGGTTATAACCAACTATAAACCCAGTGAGACGGTTAATTATCCTCATTATATTGCCGACGCATGGACTACCGGCAACACGCTGAATGACTTGGTTATAAAGGAAAAGGTCGATAATGCCGACGAAAACCTTTTGATACTGCGCGACGTAAGAGATAAGCTTGTCACTTTAAATACGCCTACAGGAAATGCCTACGCTTACCTGACTTCAAATTCTAAAGAAATTAATGGAAATAATTTTGAAGGCGGTCAACGTTTTGAAATTCTGTACGGCGCAAATTATCAAAATGATATCGTTCGCGCAGGTAACGGCGGCTCGCAACTTTGGGGCGGTTTGCAAGGAAATGATGACCTCTTCGGCGGTAGCGGCATTGACACTTTTAATTACTACACTGACGACGGACATGACAGTTTTCAAAATGCCGAAAGTCAAGATATTATTTTCTTAAGAAATATGACGCTTGACAATATTTCCGGCGCTATGTTCACTGATTACGGTTCGTACTTCAGATTTACGGACGGAGGTTCACTTGTAATTAACGGTCAACCTTCTACCTTCCTTGTCGAAGATGAAAAATCCCAAATTACTACATACCGCGCAGATTATCAAAATAAACAGTGGACGCAAGAATAATATTTTTTCGTGCTAAACTGGAGCGTGTTGAAAATAGATCATACTTTTTGACGCAAAGAAAAAGTAAGCAAAAAGAAACAGTTGCGCTCACTCGCGTCCTGCGAGCCCGCGCAACGGCGCACGTCCTTGTGCGCCTCTCCTACTGCGGCGTTGTCAAAATTTGCAACTTGATTTAATTGGATTTATTCAACGCCTAATTAAACCGAACTTTTAAGGATACAGGAAAAACTCTTGTATCCTTTTTAGTTTTGTCATAAAATTTAATGCGAATGATGAAGTTGAATATTTAATTGGCTTTTTTAATTAAAACGGGTGGCTGACAAGTGAAACGGTATGTAATCGAAACAAAAAGCATTTCAAAAATGATAATAGTAATAGTTGCTGTAGCAGCTGTGCTGTCAATTACAATAACTTATTTCATACTGCGCGAAGTAATAACGCAACACGACGAAGAAATGGTACGAGTTATAGCGTCGGATGTTTATGACGACATAAAGCAAGAACTTATACAGCCGGTTATGCTTTCGCGTACAATGTCAAATGATATTTTTCTTCAGCAAAATTTACAGACGGAATTTAGCCGCTCTCAAGAAGAAGAAACATTTATCATGACAAATTATTTGGGTATGATACGGGACAGATTGAATTGCACGTCGGTATTTTTGGTATCCGATATGTCGAAAAATTATTGGCATGCAACAGGTTTTATAAAGCGGCTTGATTTAGATAATGATCCTCACGATGATTGGTACAAATATATTGTAAATAAAAATGCCGATTATACGTTGAATGTCGACACGAATGAGGCGAATGGTTTAAATTTGGAAATTTTCGTAAATGCCAAAATTAAAGACACAGATGGAAATCTGTTAGGCGTTTGCGGCGTCAGTATAGATATGGAAAATTTACAAAAAATAATTGCAAGGGATGAACAGAAATACAAAATTAAAATAGATCTCGTCGACAAAAACGGCGTCGTACAAGTTGACACGGACACTTCAAAAATTGATCATGTAAATTTTGAAAGAATTTTGTCCTATCAAACGAACAATCCCTTCATAATAAAAAAAATTAAAGACGGCTACCTTATCACGCGATATATACCTGTTTTTGAATGGTATCTTGTAATTCAGCGTGAAGGCGAAGATATGAAAAGCGCTTTTTCTAACGTGATACTTTACATGACAATCGGCTTTTTAATTGCGTTGACAATACTTTTGACATTTATACATGACCGCTTGAGTAAAAGCAGAAAAGAACTTGAAGAATCCGCTAAAAAGCTCGGCATGGCAAGTCACGCCGGCTTGTATGTTTCCATGCACTTGATTGACTTGGAACATAATTTAATTTACGAGCTAAGTAAAAATCCCGATATTCAGCTATTTTTACTCTACGAAGGCGAAAATGCGGCGGAAAAACTTAAGCAGGCGGTTCACGAAATGACGGTTGACAGTGACTTAGAAATAATGCTTGAGTTTGTCGACTTCAAGACTTTGCCTAAAAGAATGAAAGATCATAATGCTATTTACCGAGAATTTTTAAGCAAGCAATACGGTTGGTGCAAGGCGTACTTTATGACGTCTGAAAGCGGCAAGGACAACACGATTAATGAAACGGTATTTGCCATTGAGCTGATTGAAGAAGAAAAGCAACGTGAAAAGCATTTACAATATCTTTCCGAAACGGACGCCATGACAAAATTGCGTAACAGAGGCAGTGGCGAAAAGGCTATCACCGATTTAATCGCGAACGGTCAGCAAGGTATGTTCTGCATGATGGATGCCGATAAATTTAAATCGATTAATGACAACTACGGGCATGACGTAGGCGACAAAGTTATAATTGCCATTGCCGATTGTCTGAAAAAAACTTTTAGAAACAGTGATATCGTTATGAGATTGGGCGGAGATGAATTTGCGGCGTACGCTATCGGCATTACCGATGAAGAGCATGGGCGAATTGTCACAAACCGGCTTTTCGGCTTTATCGACCAAATTGAAATTCCGGAACTCGGCGACAGGAAAATTAATATCAGCTTAGGTGCGGCGTTTTTCAAAGTGGAAGATAAATTGTCTTTTGCCGAATTGTACAAACGCGCAGATTCGGTGACTTACGAGAGCAAAAAGGTTCAGGGTAACTGCGCGACGTTTTTTAAATGCTGAAACGTAACGGCAGTGAAAAAGTTCCTTGCCAAATTGTTTTATTTATGCTATCATTGCGATATAAAAAAGATATCATATCCATGATTGTCACAGGCGTAAAAGAAAATCCCCTCAAGAGTTTTGCAAGAACTTTCGAGGGGATTGCGCCATTCAGGACGCGTAGTTATGCGTTACCGCTTGTTTTTCTTTCCGAAGAAGTGGTCAATGAGCTTGTACACGAATTTTCAACGATATTCCTTGCCAAATTGTTTTGTTTATGTTATCATTGCGGCATATAAAAAAGATATCATATCCATGATTGTCACAGGCGTAAAAGAAAATCCCCTCAAGAGTTTTGCAAGAACTTTCGAGGGGATTGCGCCATTCAGGAC
>CAJOKY010000014.1 GCA_905235425.1 uncultured Selenomonadaceae bacterium | reverse complement strand
ATTAAGCTCTACAAGATGATTAATGAAAATATCTTCGGCAAAGTTGGAATTAAACTTCACACCGGCGAAAAACACGGTCCGAATATTTTGCCGCGCGATATGGTACAAAAATTTCAAGCGCAAATTCCCAATTCCGCAATCGTCGAATGCAACACGCTTTATCAAGGCGACAGATTTACGACGGAAAGTCACCGCGATACTTTGAAAGTGAACGGCTGGACTTTCTGCGACGTTGATATTATGGACGAAGACGACAAGATCGTAGATTTGCCGGTACGCAAATGTTTTCATTTGAAAGAAGTTGCAATGGGTGCGCACTTGGTAAATTATGATTCGCTTATCGTGTTGACGCATTTCAAAGGTCACGCAATGGGCGGATTCGGCGGCTCCATGAAAAATATCGGCATTGGCAATGCATCGGGACACAAGGGCAAGGCGCAGGTTCACGGCGTGGATCCTGCCAATGTACCGGAAAATTATCTTGAATGGCCAATGAAAGAATATTTTATGGAATTGATGTGCGACAGCGCCAACGCCACTTGTAATTATTTCGGCAAGCACATTGTATTTTTAAACGTAATGCGCCGTATTAGTGTTGATTGTGACTGCGCGGGAGTAACGGCGGCAGAACCTACCATGAAAGATATCGGTATTTGCGCGTCAACAGATATTTTGGCGGTGGATCAAGCTTGTGCTGATATGATTTACTCCGCGCCGGACAGTCACGATATGAAGGAACGCATTGAAAGCCGCGCAGGTCTTCGCCAACTTTCCGCAATGGCTGAGGCAGGGCTCGGCAATCCGCAGTACGAATTAATTTGCGTTGATTAAAGTAAAAAATTTTCTGCTTGTAACTTCCGTCATATTAATTTTGTCGGGAGTTTTTTTATTAGACTAATGCGGAGGAAAATTCTGTGTCAAATTCAGTAGGCGACGCACAAAATTTAACTTCGTCAAAAGTTTTTGCATTAAAACGTTATCCGAATGCGTATCAATGCGCAGGTGTTTACAATCAACAGCTTGCAAATTTAGTAAAAAATGGTTGAAATAGAAAGGACTTGATGAATAATTGGCGTAATTGAAATATTCGGAAGGTGATTGTTTTGAAAAAATTAATTAACGCCGTTGAAAAGGTCGAAGATGAAATGATTCTCGGTCTGGTAAAATCGGCACCTAAAAAGTTGCGTAAGCTTGACTGCGGAAAGGTAGTTGTTCGTGCCGATAAAAAAGGCAATGATAAGGTTGCATTGGTAAGTGGCGGCGGCAGTGGTCATGAACCTGCGCACGGCGGCTTTGTCGGTAAAGGTATGTTGGACTGCGCGGTTGCAGGTGCTGTTTTCACGTCACCTACGCCGGATAAAATTTTTGAAGGCATTAAAGCGGTTGCAACAAGTCAAGGCGTCCTCTGCATTGTTAAAAATTATACCGGCGACGTGATGAATTTTGAAATGGCTGTTGATATGGCGGCGGACGAGGATATCAAGGTTGACAGCGTGATTGTAAATGACGACGTGGCGGTTAAAGACAGCCTTTATACGACTGGGCGGCGCGGTGTAGCCGGTACAATTCTTGTACATAAAATTTCCGGTGCAAAGGCGGAGGAAGGTGCGTCTCTTGACGAGGTGAAAAGAGTTGCCGAAAAAGTTATCGCCAATGTTCGGTCAATGGGTATGGCGATTTCACCTTGCACGGTACCTGCCGCAGGTAAACCCGGCTTTACGCTGGCAGATGACGAAGTGGAAATTGGTATCGGCATTCACGGTGAACCGGGTACAACGCGCGCCAAAATTATTTCTGCTGATGAAACCGCTAAAATTCTGCTGGATAAAATCCTTGCCGACATTGACTTCAAAGGCAGTGAAGTTGTTGTACTCATAAACGGTATGGGCGCGACGCCGTTAATGGAACTGTACATAATAAATAATTTTGTGCAGGATTATCTTGTGGCGAACGGCGTCAAAATTTATGACACAATGGTCGGCAACTTTATGACTTCGATTGAAATGGCAGGATTTTCAATTACGCTGTTGCGTCTTGATGATGAACTTAAAAAACTTTATGACGCGCCTGCCGACACTCCCGCATTGGTTAAGTGAGAAGGTGACAACTTGATTGACTCAAAAAAAATTATTGCGATTATTGACGCCGCCGCTAAAAAAATTGAATCCGAAAAAGATTTTCTTACGCAACTTGACAATGAGATAGGCGACGGAGATCACGGCATAAATCTTGCACGCGGCTTTAAAAGCGTCGAAGAAAAATTGGCGACGTTTGCAGATAAAGATATCGGCGCGATTTTAAAAAGCGTTGGAACTGCGCTTGTATCGACGGTAGGCGGCGCGTCGGGTCCGCTTTACGGTACGGCGTTTATGAAAGCCGGAAATGTTTGTAAGGGCAAGTTCACGCTGACAGATGAAGAATTTGCAGAGGCGTTCAACGCGGCTGTAGAAGGCGTCAAAATGCGCGGTAAATCCGCCGAAGGTGAAAAGACTATGCTTGATGCACTTTGCCCCGCGTACAGGGCATTTAAAGGCGGCGTAGACGGCGGAAAAACTTTGATACCGGCGCTTGAAGACTCGGTTAATGCGGCAATGCAAGGCGTTGAATACACAAAAACTATCATTGCTACAAAAGGTCGTGCCGCGTACTTGCAGGAGAGAAGTTTAGGTCATCAAGATCCCGGCGCAACTTCGTCACTGTACATTTTGCAAGCGGCGTTGGACGTTTTGAAGAAAGGGTAAATTATGGTCGGCATTGTAATTGTTTCTCACAGCCAAAAACTTGCTGAAGGTGTTATGGAAGTCGCGCAGATGACGGCGGCAAATGTTCCCATTGCGGCGGCAGGCGGTCTTGAAAACGGCGAACTCGGTACAAGCTACGACAAAATTAAAAATGCCGTTGAATCAATTTACACTGATGACGGCGTAATTGTTTTGGCTGATATCGGCAGCGCGGTTATGACTACTGAAATGGTTTTGGAAGACATTGAACTTGATAACGTCAAGCTGGTTGACTGCCCGCTTGTTGAAGGCGCGGTAGTTGCGGCAGTTGATTCAGTCGGCGGGCGTACTTTAAATGAGATTATTAACAAGCTTGAAAATGAAATGTAGTTGCAGGTCAACTACCCACGACTAAAGTCGCGGGCTTATCCATACCTTAACCGGTCTTTACCGGACGCGAGGTTCAAACGCTTACGCTCCCTCGTAGGTCAGACATCGTCGGGTGGTTGACGACACCCGTTTTGACTTAAGCTGATAGCCTAAGCCCGTTATCTGTATTTTATATCTGACTAGTGTCCACAGCTTACGCCAGCCAACCGTTCTCTCGTCGCTGATAGTTTAAATATTTTAAGATTTAAAGTCAAGGAGGCGATTGCGGCACGTCATCCCGGACATATAGAGGTTGGAGTATCCGTGCCGCGATTTAGATGAAAGATTAAATTTTGAAGGTAAAATTTTAAAAGTTATTGAGTGAGGGATAACTATGGCAAAAATTTTAATCGCGTACTATTCGCGCAGAGGTCAAAATTATTTCAGCGGTACAATTAAAAATATCGCTGAAGGCAATACGGAAATTGTTGCGAAATTTATTCAGAAAAAAACCGGCGGAGATCTTTTTAGAATTGACACTGTGAAAACTTATCCCGAAGACTACACCGAATGTACCGAAGTTGCACAGGTTGAATTGCGTGAAAAGGCGCGTCCTGAATTGAAAAGATACTTGCCGAGTATTGACGACTACGACATAATTTTTTTAGGCTACCCCTGCTGGTGGGGAGTGGAACCTATGGCAGTGTCAACTTTTCTTGAACATTACGATTTCAGCGGCAAGAAAATTATTCTCTTCACGACGCACGAAGGCAGCGGTTTTGGCGGCAGTGTCGGCTACACGAAAAAACTTTGTCCCACTGCAAATGTTATTCAAGGCATTGCAATTCACGGATCACGCGCGGCAAGTTGTGAATCTGAAATTGCAATGTGGCTTGACAGTTTAGTTTAATATCTTTAGTATTACAAAAAATTTAAGGATGGTGGTACTATGAACTTGACGCGAAGGCATTTTGTAAAGCTGGCAGGTATGACGGCGGCAGGTGCGGGATTTTTCGGATTGGCGGGACTTACGGCAGGTTGCGGCGAAGCGAAATCTGCGGCGGAAAATTCTTCTGCTGACGCGGCGGAAAATTATTCCGGCGAAAAGGCTAAAGTTTACTTCACAAAAAATATTGACGTTGAACATTTGATTCAGCTTTATCAAAAAGTAAACGGCGATATTACCGGTAAAGTTGCAATTAAACTTCACAGCGGCGAGCCGCACGGTCCGAATATAATTCCTCCTGCAATGGTTAAGCCATTTCAAGCGCAAATTCCAAATTCAACGATTATCGAGGCAAATACTGCTTACGGCAGCGCACGCTCATCAGCTTCAAGGCATCGTGAAACTTTGAAGGTGAACGGATGGACTTTCAGCGACGTTGACATAATCGACGAAGAAGGCGACGTGAATTTTCCGGTAAACGGCGGCTTGCATTTGAAGGAAGTTGCGGTTGGCAGTCACCTTGCAAATTACAATTCGCTTATCGTGTTGACGCATTTTAAAGGTCACACAATGGGCGGATTCGGCGGCAGTCTGAAAAATATTGCGATAGGCTGTGCCTCCGGCGCTAAAGGTAAATTACAAGTTCATGGCGTGCAAGATTACGGAAAATGGGTGACCGGTGAATTGCTTATGGAACTTATGGCGGACAGCGGCAAGGCGATTTGTGACCATTTCGGCAAGCATATCACTTTCATTAACGTAATGCGGCGTATGAGTGTTGATTGTGACTGCGCGGGAACTTCTGCCGCCGAGCCTACAATGGCTGATATCGGTATTCTTGCGTCAACAGATATTTTGGCGATAGATCAAGCTTGCGTAGATTTAGTTTATTCCGCGCCGGACAGCAAAGATTTGCGGGAAAGAATTGAAAGTCGGAAAGGTTTGCGCCAACTTTCGGCAATGGACGAATTGAAAATGGGCAATAAGCATTACGAATTAATTACGGTAGATTAGTGAACATTATCTGTTCCCTAGTTAGGTGTTAGGTGCTAGGTTCTAGACTACTCCCTAATCCCTGCTCCCTGTTCCCTGTTCCCTAAATCGAGGTGAAAAATTTGTACACGAAAAAAATTTATTTCAGCGGCGGAAATTTTAACGAACTGAAAAAAATTTTCGTAAATTTGCCCGGCGTCCTCAACGTAAATTTCGGCACAATCTGCGCGGAAAATGTTTCAAGTTACGCTTACCCTGAGCCGCGTGACATTGAAAATGTTTTCGGCGTCGAAGTCGAATTTAATCCGAAAAAAAATGATATTTCTACGTTAATGGATGAATTTTTTTTCATAGTCAGCCCATACGCTGAAAATAATTCCGGCGTTTTTTATGGAAAGGGCGAAGATGCGCCGCAGGTTGAACTGCATATGAATTTTATCGCGAATCGCGGCAAAGAATCTGTAGGCTCGGACGCCGAAATTACGATTAACGATCCAAACAGCAATCCCAAGCGTGCGCGTAAATGTCACGCAGTATTCGGACGCTTGAAAAGTTTTAAAAAATACGCTGAATAATTCAAACTAAAAATCCCTCAAACAAATTGGACGAGGGATTTTTTTATTTTAGCGGTATTTTTATTTTATTCTATCTTGCACCGTTTTTAAGATTATGTCTGCAATTTCTTGATGTTTATACCGGTATGTCTGTCACGTCTTTTTTCAAGACCTGTGCGATACTTAAATTCTTGTTCTGCATTAGCTCTGTCATATGCATTGTCATAATCACGACAATAATTTATATGATAAAAATTTAGCCGGAACACAATTTTTTATACCTTAAAAAATTTTTGATGGTAAAATCAGCGTGAGGTGAAAAAATTGGAAAAAATTTTGTATACGATTGACGAAACACTGAGCGACGTAAAAAATAAAAAATGCCCAATAATTTACGCGATGAAAATTTTGGGTTCAAAATATAAACTGCCGATTTTGTGGTACTTGCACGAAAAAAATTCGACGCGATACAATGAATGAAAGCGCCGAATCCCGGAAATAACGAATATCATGTTGACAAAAAGTCTGCGCTAATTGAAGCGCGACGGCTTAGTTGAGCGAAAAATTTTAAAAAGTTCGCCGCCGAAAGAAATTCTGTATTCTCTTACAGAAAATGCGTTGGAACTTTTACCGACGATGAATGAAATTTACGCATGGGGCTTAAAAAATATGGAAAAGCTACAAAGTTAAATATTGCGGCACGATATCAGCAAAAGTCCCGTCCGGCATACGAAAACCGGCGGGTATAATTCCCAACTCAATAAAACCTAAACGCTTGTACAAATTCCGCGCGTGAATATTTTCGGCAACTACTGCATTGAACTGCAAAATTTTAAAGCCGAGTTCACGCGCTTTTTCAATGCAATGCTTAACTATAATTTCGCCGATATGCAGACCGCGCAGATTTGAACGAACGGCGTAGCTTGCATTTGAAATGTGACCGCAACGCCCGACGTTATTTGGGTGCAAAATGTACAGCGCGACAAGTTCATTTGTATCAGAATTTTTAGCAAGACCGGTGAAAGACTGCGCGGAAAAAAATTTATCGCCTGTCACTTCGTCTAATTCTTCTTCCTGCGGGAAGGCAACGCCGTCACGAACTACCTCATTCCAAATTTCAATCGCAGGCAGAATATTTTTCTTTGTATAGGGTTCAACCGTTATCAAAATAAATTCCTCCAAAAAATTTTGTAAAAATTATAATGAAGTCATTGAGATATAGTCAATGGAATTTTAACCTTGATATTCTATTATATAAACGACTTTTTGATATCGAAACAATTTTTAAGACGCGCTTAATATTTTTTCGCCGACGCGTATAAGTGACATAAATATAACAGACTGAAAATAAATTGAAGAAAATCTTGTGATTTAAAAATTCGGTAATATAATTAGCCGAGTTCAAGTGAAGGGATAACAAAAAATGGAAGAGATTCAAAAGGAAGTCATTCAAGACGACGTGCTTGACAGTGTAGCCGGTGGTTTACCCACGACTGAAGTCGCGGTTATTCTCGCCTTTTGGGATAAAAGTCTATCTTAAAATGAAAGAAAAAATGAATAAAAACGATCTCAATAAAGAATTTTTGAAACAAATACTTGACTAATATTTAAAAGACTTCGACATTGTAAATTATGTCGGAGTTTTTTTGTATAAAAAAGCCGAACGCTTTTCAACGTCCGGCTAAAAAATTTCTATCGATCCAACGATCTAATTAACCTTCCGGTGCAATTTTGGTACGAAGTTCACGCGCACCGTTTTTATTTTCGATAACGACGATACCTTTAATTGGATTATGCGTCTTGGCGTCCATAGTGATTGTACCCGTGCCGACTTTCAAATCTTTGATTGATTCGATATTGTCACGAATTTTTTCCGAAGTGTCGCCGCCGCGTTCAATCGCATTCACTAACATTTTACCTGCGTCATAGCCGAGTGCCGCGAATACGTTAGGATCGTTGTCGTAAGCTTTTTTGTAAGCGTTTATAAAATCTTGAACTTCGGCGTCGCCTTCAAAGTAGTGCGTGCAGAAGAAAGTATTATTGAGAGCGTCCTTGCCTGCAATTTCTACAACCTTTGTATCGTCCCAGCCGTCTGTACCGAGAATGATTGAATTAATGCCGAGTTCACGTGCCTGCTTAACAATTTTGCCGACCTCTTCATAATAAGCCGGAACAAACATAACATCGGCATTGGCGCTCTGCAACTTAGTCAACGTGGCTTTAAAGTCTTGGTCTTTCGCTACGAAAAATTCTTCCATAAGCACTTTACCGCCTGCAGTTTCAAATTTCTCTTTAAAAATTTTGCCGAGACTCTTTGAATAATCGGAGCTTGAATCAATGTAAAGCACGGCAGTTTTAGCATTTAAATCTTTCGCGGCGAATTGCGCCATAACCTCACTTTGTTGCGGGTCAATAAAGCAAGCGCGGAAGATAAACGGTTTAACATCGCCGTTTTCCACCGTGACATCAGGATTAGTTGCGGCAGGAGCTATAACGGGAACTTTGTTATCGGCGGCAACTTGAGATTCGGCAATGACGCTCGCCGTGACAGCGGGACCGACCATAGCGACAACTTTATTATCGGAAATTAATTTTGTCGCGGAGTTGACGGATTCGGCGGCGTCCGATTTACTGTCAGCGTCAACGATTTTAATTTTTTTGCCGTTGACTCCGCCTTTGTCGTTGACTTCCTGCACGGCAAGTTTAAAACCCTGCGCGGCATTTGAACCGTACTGCGCGTGATTGCCGGTCAATTCAAAATTTGAACCGACGACAATTTCATCAGCATTGGCACTGCCGCCACCGCCTGCACTGTCGCCGCCGCAACCTGTCAACATTGAACACGCTAAAAAACCGCCGGCTAAAAACGCGGCAAGTTTAAATTTCTTTTTACCCAAAAACACTTTCAGCACCTCTCCATTACGTCATAAAAAATTCGCGGCTATTTTATAATCTTAGCCGCAAACTGTCAATCAATATCATTTCGCGCAGGTTAAATCGGTACGCGGTTTTCAATCGCCTTTGAAATTGTCACGCTGTCAGTACCGGCAAAATCCGCGCCTACTGCAAGACCGCGAGCAAGTTTCGTAACCTTAACGCCGACGGGTTTTAAAAGCCGCGCAATGTACAGAGACGTTGCATCGCCTTCTACAGTAGGTTCAAACGCGATTATAATTTCCTCAACATCATTTTCGCCAATACGCTTAATCAGTTCGCGCAGGTGAATATCTTCCTGCGAAATGCCGGCTATCGGCGAAATAAGCCCGCCGGTTACGTGATACTTGCCTTTAAAAGTTCCCGCCTTTTCAATGGCGTCCAAATCTTTAGGGTCTTTCACAAGACAAATAATTTTGCCGTCGCGTTTATTGGAGGCGCAAATTTCGCAGGTGTCACGGTCTTTGTCAATTGTCGTAAAACAAATTGGGCAGGCGTGAGTATTTTGCTTGACGTTGCGAATAGCCGACGCCAAATTTTCAACGTCCTGCGCGTCCATATCGACAATGTGCCACGCTAACCTTGCGGCAGTTTTCGTACCGACGCCGGGCAATTTCATTAAGGCTTCTTGCAACGTCCGCATTGCTTGTGAATTCATTTACCACTACTCACTAACCACTACTCACTACTTACTACTCACTACTTACTAATCACGGTTTACATCTTTTGCAAGGAATATAACCTGCGGCTACCGCCTCGTCACGCGAAGAAAAATCAACGCGATTATTCGGATTCATTCGCTTTAATGATGAACAATCGGCGTAATGAAATTTTCCACTGTTAGCATTTCCTACATAATTCGCCGCAAGCACATTCGCCGTCATTAAAACTACAGCCGCTACGATTAATACTAAAAATTTTTTCACGTAAAGCCCCCCCATCAAAAAACTAACTCCTAGTCTAAAAAAATATTTCTGTCGGCAAGCAAATTCATTTTAGATATAACCTCTGCGCGAAAATTTAAATCAATGTCAAACGTCAAAATTTCTTCGCCTGTATTCGATTCGGCAATAACTTCACCGAGTGGATTTACAATTTCAGATTTACCGGCGCTGTTTGCAAAGGCTACAAAAATTTGATTTTCAATCGCCCGCGCCTTAGTCAAAATCTGTCGCGGCGTCAAACGTTTCAAACTCCACGCGGCAGGTATAAATAAAATTTCAATGCCTGTAAGTGCAATTTTACGAATAAATTCAGGAAAACGCAAATCATAACAAATGGCAATTCCGCACTTCACGCCGTCCAATTCAAACGCCGAAATATTTTTTCCCGCCGTAAAAACCTTTCCCTCGTCTGCAAAGGTGAACATATGCGTTTTATCGTACGTCGCCACAATTTCACCGTGCCGGTTTGAAATAATACTGCGGTTAAAAAATTTCCCGTCCACTGCCGCGATTGTCGAGCCGCCTACCACGTTTAAATTATTTTCACGTGCCGCCGCGCAGATAAATTCGGCAGTGCGTTTAGCGTCAACGTCCGCAAAATTTTCAATCGGCGCAGGATAATAGCCCGTCGTCCAAAGTTCCGGCAAAATCGCAACGTCTGAATTTTTTGCACCGTCAATCAATCTGCGCGCAGTATCAAAATTTTTATCGACAGCGCCGAGTTCCGATTTAAATTGCAGTATTGAAATTTTCACGTTATCACCTGCAAAAAGATTTACCAATAAAAAATCAATCGTCAACGCAAAGATTCAATCTCAGACTGAAGCTTAACCGCGCTACAATAGACTCTCGTTGCTGCGTATGCCCTGGCGAGATTGTCAGTACGGGATAATAAAGTCCAGCGAAACCAAATCTCTGCGTTCACGATTGAATACAGTAATGGCGGAGAGCAAGGGATTCGAACCCTCGGTACGGTATCAGCGCACACACGATTTCCAGTCGTGCTCCTTCAACCACTCGGACAACTCTCCGCAAAAGGCTTGCATAATATATCACGCAAAATTTTTTCTGTCAAGCCAATTTATTAATGAAGTGTCGTATTTTATTTTATAAAAGGGAATTTTCCGCCCAAGTTGCTTAAGAGACCGCTTAAATCAGGCATTCTTAATTTTTTCGCGCCGCCTTTTTTACCGGCTTTACCCTTCTTGTTTTTAGCTTTTTTTGAAGATTGTTGCTGTTGCTGAACCTTAGCATTCATTTGGCGCATCATCTTGCGCATTTCTTCAAACTGTTTCAAAAGCTTGTTTACGTCGGCAACCTGCGTACCGCTGCCCATTGCGATACGCTTTTTTCTTTTCGCGTCAATGATATCGGTATTCTGCCTTTCTTTCGGCGTCATTGAAAGGATAATCGCTTCCATGTGCTTAACTTCCTTGCCGTCAAGATCGAAGTCAACGCCGGCAAGTTTTTTCTTAAGCGTACCCATGCCGGGAATCATACCGAGCAAGTCATTGAGTGAACCCAATTTTTTTACGTGCTGAAGTTGTTCAAGAAAATCGGCAAGCGTGAATTCGTCGGATTTAATTTTTTTCACCATTTTAGCGGCAGTTTTTTCATCAATCGCGGACTGCGCCTTTTCAATCAGTGACAGCACGTCGCCCATGCCGAGAATACGTGACGCCATACGTTCGGGGTGAAAAACCTCAAGCGGCTCAATCTTTTCACCCATACCGACAAATTTTATCGGACAGCCGGTCGCCGCTTTTATGGAAAGAGCCGCGCCGCCGCGTGCATCGCCGTCAAGTTTTGTCAAAACAATGCCGTCAACTGCCAACGCGTTATGAAAAGTCTCTGCAACGTTTACCGCCTCTTGACCAATCATCGCGTCAACTACCAATAAAATTTCGTGCGGGTTTACGGCGTCTTTAATATCCTTAAGCTCCTGCATTAATTTTTCGTCAATCTGCAAGCGTCCTGCGGTATCGATTATTAAAACATCTTTAGCGTGCGAATCGGCGAATTTCAATGAGTCTTTTGCAATTTGTACGGCGTCTTGAATATCTTCGGTGAATACGGGAACTTCGATCTGTTCGCCCAAAACCTGCAACTGTCTAATTGCCGCCGGTCTGTAGATATCTGCCGCGACGAGTGCGGGACGTTTACCCTGCTTTTTCATTGACAGCGCCAATTTACCTGCGGAAGTAGTTTTGCCGGAGCCTTGCAAGCCTACCATTAAAATTACCGTAGGAGGACGCGATGAGATATTTAATTTTGCCGCTTTGCCGCCCATGAGTATTGCTAATTCTTCATCAACTATTTTTATGACGGACTGCGCGGGAGTGAGTTTGCTTAAAATTTCCGTATCGACGGCACGCGCTTTAACGTTTCTTTCAAACTGTCTGACGATTTTGTAGTTTACGTCCGCCGCCAAAAGCGCCATGCGTACATCTTTAAGCGCCTTGTCAACGTCTTTTTCCGTAAGTTTGCCGTGACCGCGCAATTTACGAAATGCCTCTTGTATGTTTTGTGATAAATCTTCAAACAATTTTTACACCGCCCTTTCTTAAGTTTTTCAAAATATCGACGGGATTATATAACAAAAAAAATAAATTAGCAATTAGAGGGTAGAGGGTAGATAGTAGATAGTAGGGGGTAGGAGGTAGGGGGTAAAGTTACTTTCTACTTTCTACCTTCTACTTTCTACCTTCTACTTTCTACTTTCTACTCCCTAAAAAAAAATTTTGCAATTTTACTGTTTCTGCATATAATAGGGAGAAAAATTTTTTTACAGGAAGTGATTTAATGCTTGAAGACAGAAAATCTGAATTGGCTATTCTGCGCGAAAAGTTGAATGAAATGGGGGATTCACTTTGACATAACGCGCAAAGAAGAAAAAATCGCCGAGCTTGAATATAAAATGAGTGCGCCTAATTTTTGGGACAATCCCGACGACGCGCAGAAAATTACTCAAGAATTGAACTCTATTAAATCCGGCATCGAGGTCTTTAAAAATATTTCTGCAAAGTACGACGACGCTCAAACTTTGCTTGAACTTGCTATGGAAGAAGACGACCCGTCGCAGGAAGATGATATATCCGCGCAGATTGAAGTTATTAAAAGCGAACTTGAAACACTGCGGCTTGAAATTTTGCTTAGTGAACCATATGACGCCAATAACGCGATTTTAACATTGCACGCAGGCGCAGGCGGTACTGAGGCGCAGGATTGGACGCAGATGCTTTTACGCATGTATGTGCGCTGGGCTGAACGTCACGGCTTTACAGTTGAGACGGCGGACATTTTACCCGGCGACGAGGCTGGCGTTAAATCTGTCACGATTTTTATCAAGGGACATAACGCCTACGGTTTTTTGAAGTCTGAAAAAGGCATTCACCGCCTTGTTAGAATTTCGCCGTTTGATTCCAATGCGCGGCGTCATACTTCATTTTCAGCTTGTGACATTATGCCGGAAATTGATGACGCGGTTGAAGTCGATATAAATATGGCTGATGTTCGCGTTGACACGTACAGAGCAAGCGGCGCAGGCGGTCAGCACATTAATAAAACTTCCTCCGCCGTACGTATGACGCATATTCCAACGGGTATTGTAGTGCAGTGTCAAAATGAACGCTCGCAAATTCAAAATCGTGAACAGTGTCTTAAAATGTTGCGTGCGAAACTTTTTGAATTGGAACTTGAAAAAAAGGAAGAGGAACGCGCCAAATTGGAAGGCGACAGAATGAAAATTGAGTGGGGCAGTCAAATTCGCTCCTACGTTTTTCAGCCGTATACAATGGTTAAAGACCTGCGTACCGGCGAAGAGACAGGAAACGTGCAGGCGGTTATGGACGGTGAACTTGATCAGTTTATTCGTGCATTTTTAGCGTGGCGGGCGAACATTAATTAATTAAGAATTAAGAATTAGGAATTAAGGGCTGTTATGAAAAAAATTTTTATAGCTTGGTTGACGACAATTTTTCTTGGAATTTCTCAAATAAATGTTTCCGCAAAAAATTTCAACGTTGACAAGCGCGTTGAGGATTTGAAAAATTTTTATTCGCTCCAAGAACACGTTGAAGGCGGTTATTTTTCTGAAGTGTACACGTCACCTTTTGCGCAAAATGATCGTTCGACGGCCGGCAGTATTTATTTTATGTTGGTGAGAGATGATATTTCGCATTTCCATAAAATTGACTGCGATGAAATTTGGTATTACCACGAAGGCGGCGGCTTGCGAATCACGATGATTAATAACGGCGAAGTCAAGGAAGTTTTACTGGGCAAAAATTTAAAAAATAATCAGTGCGCTATGGTAGTTGTTCCGGCCAATACAATTTTCGCGGCTGAAAATATTGACAAGAAAAGCTACACTTTCATTTCATGCGCCACGACGCCGAAGTTTAAGTATGAATACTTTCAGCTTGTCACGAAGGCGGAGTTAAAATCTTTGTACCCTCAAGTTTCAGAAAAAATTTTGCGGCTGGCGTATGAAAAAGTTCCTCAATTTTCGGCGGAGGATTCTAAATGAAAAAAATTTTTATAGGCATTTTAATTTTTGTAGTGATAATTGCCGCTGTGCTTGAAATAATTTTACCGCGTACCGTTACAAGTATTTTGAAAGAGCAAGTCATAAAGTCGACGCACGCGCGGGAAGTCGAAATTTCGCTTGAATCTTCGCCCAATGCCAAAATCACACTCGGGCAAGTCGACAAAGTTCACGCTACGGCAAGCGCAGGTGATATCGGCGACGTTGAATTTCAAGCGTTGACTTTGGACGGCGAAAAAATTAATGTAGACGTTATGGAGTTGCTTTTTCCGGGTGACAAATTGACGGCTAAACAGCGTACTGAAAAAATTTTAAAATCGGCAGAGCAAATAGAATTAAAAGGTATTGTCACGCAGGACGGTCTAAAAAATTTCATTGAAAAGAAAGTGGATCAGCTAGACAACGCGGAAATAAAAATTACGCCGCAAGAAGTCACTGCGAAGGGGCAAATAAAAGTTTTGGGCAAAACTGCGGACGTTGACATTGCCGGAAGTTTTTTCCTTGATGAAAATGACGTTTACTTCCGCGCTACAAATTTGGAGGTAAGAAACACTTTGATTAGGCACGTGCAGATTGACAGGTACTTGGGCGACATAAAAATTTTACAAAGTGAAACATTGCCGTTAAATCTCAAATTCAATTCAGTGCAAATGCGCGACGGCGACGTTTTAATTACGGCAGTTCGCAATTAGCGGCAGAGGTACGATGAAAAAATTTACATACAACAGAATATTACTTTGGATAATTGCGGCTGGACTTATCGCCGCGCTAATAATATGTTGGCAACGCTATCACGTCGAAACTAACAATTCGCAAATCGACATGGTAATTGACTACGACAGCATTACGCACCTTTCCGAGCAAGAAGGGCTTGATTTTTTTGAAGTGTTGCACCGAATGAAGGCGGCGGGCATTACTACAATTGCGGTTTACGACGCCAGTTTTGAAAAGCTAAATTCGCAGGGAAAAGTTCGTGCAATTCGCGGCAGTGACATTTTGGGCAATTATCAAAGCGGTATTCTTGCCGATGAAATTTGGCGTGAGGCGGTTGAGGCGAATTTAATTTTTCCCGACAGAATTTATATCATTGGGCGTGACTTGCATACTTATGAAGAAGTCAAGCACGATTTAACTTTACGGCTCGGCGCGAAAAGGGTTAAGCCCATTACGATTGGCGAAATTGAAATTATCGAAGTCAAAGACCGCTACGACACTTTTATAAAAAAGCCGTTCACCATGCCCAGTGAAGAGCTTGCCATTGTCAAAGACGCGGGGCTTAATATTTTGGCACGTCCGGAAAATTTTGTAGGCTGTACGCCGGATTCAATTCGCGAAGTCTTCAAGCGCTTTGACGGCTACCCCATTACAGAAATTGTTTTTTCCGGCAATGAAGTACTCGGCGCTTATGATTTTGTTGACGCGACGGCAGAAGAAATGAAAAAGCGTAATATAATTTTCGGCGTCATAGAAAGTTATTCGCAGTTGCAATTCTACCCTCAAGCCGGTATGGAGCAACTTGCACGTGATTTAGGCTATGACAGAGTGGCGCGTTTGCACGTAATTCCGCCTTATGACCAAAATAAAATTTCTCTGCACACTGCAATTTATCGTTGGCTTCGCACTGACTACGAAAGAAATATCCGAATAAATCTTTTCCGCATTTACGAAAAGCAGGCGGCGGGTATGACGCTGTCTGAAACTAATTTTAAATACGTCAATGACACGGCGGCTGATTTGAGAAACGGCGGCTACACTCTCGGTACTGCGGGAACTTTTGAAAATTATTATCCCAACAGATTTTTAAGATTTTTAGTCATAATCGGCACTGTGGCGGCGGGTGTTTTATGCTTATCGTTACTTTCGCGCAGATTGAATGAGAATCAAAAAATTCAGCTGATAATGTTCGGCGTCATTGCGGCGGCGGCAGGTATACCGATTTTAATGGGCGCGGGCGGCAAAGTTCGCTTAATCGCGGCATTGGTAAGTGCAAATGTCTTTCCGGCATTGGCAATTATTTGGCAACTTGACAGACTGCGTTCAATGAGATTAAAGGCGCGTTGGGAGTCAATTAAAAGCGTGAAAGACGGCGGCTCGGAATATCCAAAAGTTCAAGTCAGACCGGAATTAAACATAGGACAAATTATTTGGTTATCCATTGCGTCATTGTTCATAACAAGCACAATTTCAATGTTCGGCGCGGCGTATCTTTCCGGCGCGTTATCGGACGTGGTTTATTTCTTGGAATTTGAAATTTTTCGCGGCATAAAATTGACATTCGTCATGCCGCTTGTACTGGTAGCAATCGCATTTTTGCAAAGGTTCAACGTCATTGATGAACTTAAGAAAAATTTCACTGCGGAAGAGCAGATAAAAGAAATTTTGGAAATGAACGTCACGGTTAAAAATTTAATCGGCGTCTTTTTCGTAATGGCGGTGCTGGCAATTTTGGTAATACGCAGCGGACATTCAACCGGTATGCCGGTTTCAAATTTGGAAGTAAGCATACGCGAATGGCTGGAAGATAATTTTTACGCGCGTCCGCGTTCAAAAGAAATTTTTTTGGGACATCCCGCCTTCGTATTGGCAGTTGCGGCATTTTTGAAAAAGTTCCCGAAGAAAATTTTATTCTTCCTCACGCTTGTTGCGACGATAGGGCAAAGTTCAATGGTAGAAACATTTGCTCACGTACACACGCCGATTTTTGTATCGTTTATGCGTGGCATTGACGGCTTGGTACCGGGCGCGGCATTCGGTTCAATCGCGGTTTTAATTTTCTACTTCGTGACACGTGAAATGAAAAAGCGTCAAACCGATACTTCGCACTTTGTATGATGCATTAAATTAAAACTAAAAATAGCACTAAAAAACCGTCCTCAACATTTTGGGGACGGTTAATTTTTTTTAGCCGAATAATTTTAAGCGGCAGTTACGATTTTATTTTCCAAAATAATGCTTAAGCAAGCCTGCAAAACCTTTTCCATGACGCGCTTCATCTCTAGCCATTTCGTGTACGGTGTCGTGAATAGCGTCGAGGTTAAGCTCTTTTGCAAGTTTGGCAAGATCTTGTTTACCCTGACAAGCGCCGTGTTCAGCGGCAACGCGTTTTTCAAGATTTTCTTTTGTAGATGCGGAAACAACTTCGCCGAGAAGTTCAGCAAATTTGGCGGCGTGTTCAGCCTCTTCAAGCGCGTAACGGCGGAAAGCCTCACCGACTTCCGGCAGACCTTCACGATGTGCCGCGCGGCTCATTGCAAGGTACATTCCGACTTCCGTGCATTCGCCGATAAAGTTTTGGCGCAAGCCTTCAATAATGCGTTCATCTACGCCTTTGGCAATGCCTACAACGTGTTCAACCGCGTAAACCAATTCGCCTTCCTGCTTTTGAAATTTGTCTGCAGACGCTTTGCAAATCGGACATTCTGCCGGCGGTGCGTCGCCTTCGTGTACGTATCCGCACACTTTGCATACATATTTAGCCATGTTAAACTCTCCTAAAAAATAACGTTTTATAAATATCTATGTTATGTTGGAAGGAATTTTAGCACGAGATTTTTATTTTGTCAAAAAAATCACAAAAATAGGAAGTGATATCAATTTAAATAAGCTATTTTTTATTTTGAAATGTTAAATATAAAAATTTTCTTCTGCCCAAATTTTTATGATGTCGCGCGGTATCTTTTTAAAATAGATTTTATGTTTACTCAAAAACTCTTCGCCTACCGCGCAGCTCTCGGCAAAAATTATATATGAATCTGCGCGGGTTCGCATGGTAGCTAAGAAGTCATAATCCAACGCGCCTTCATGAAAGTAATATGCCGTGCCTTTGTGTACGCCTAAAAATGCCGCGCAGTCTTCGCACTCCGGCTTTTCGTACGCCGTCGCTGTTTCAGTAGTCCATACATAGGCGCGTATTTGTTCAGTATCAACGTCGGGATTTATGTCACCGTCTATGAAAAGCGGCTCGCCCAATTCGTAAAAATCAAAACTCCCGCCTACACGTCGCACGCGCTCGGCAGTAATTGTCTCGGCGTAGTTTTCCATTTCTATCAATATAAAATGCCGATTCCCGCCGTCCGCCGCGTTGAGATTTATAACGGCGTGGGCAGTGGTACCGCTACCGGCGAAGGCGTCAAGAATTATTGAATTTTTATCGCATAAAAAATTTATCAGATATTCAATAAGCGAAGGTGGCTTGGGAAAATTGAAAATTTTTTCGCCGTCAAAGATTTGTTTTAATTCAGCCGATGCCATTTCGTTTGTTTGTACGCCAAAAGTTTTATCTATTAAATTATTTGGTACTTCAGGCTCATATTCTAATTTTTCGTATGACGGAGAAAACGCTATCGTTTTTATTGAAATTTTTGTTCCGGCAGATATTTCTTTGTCTAAATTTTTTTGTGACCATTTAAATTTGCCGTAAAGTTTTACCGACTTTATAAAATAGCCATCTTTAACTTCGGTATCTTCCAACAAAAATATTTTATAAGATTTTGTGCCGTATTCGCCCTTACAATATATACCGTCTTTCAATGAAGTGTCCACGTAATTTGCAGGAAAAATTAATTCTTTCTCGGCGTTAGTTTGATTCATCAGCCCGTTATTACTTTTGCTGGTTTTTCTTAAGCCGCGAAATTTTATTGGCGCATTGGTTTTCATATAGCAAATTATATATTCTATGGATTTTTTTGTTTTATTGGCAAGATTGGCTGGCGTCTCTGTTTTTTTCCAAGAAAAGATATCTACAAAATTTTGACTGCCGAAAATCTCATCACATATCAATTTCAAATTGAAAACTTCATTGTCATCAATGCTGATGAAAATTGCGCCGTCATCTGAAAGTAACTGCTTGAGAAGTTTTAGGCGCGGGTACATCATGCAAAGCCACTTATCATGCCGCGTTAAGTCTTCGCCCTCACGACCTACCACTTGACCTAACCATTTTTGAATTTGCGGAGAGTTGACATTGTCGTTATAAATCCAGCCCTCGTTGCCCGTATTGTACGGCGGATCTATGTAAATGCATTTAATCTTGCCTTCATACAGAGGCAACAAACTTTTCAGCGCCAAAAGGTTATCGCCGTGAATAATTTTGTTATCAGTAGAGCCGCCGTGCGTGTAAAGGCGTTTAAGCGCGTGTACGGGGATTTTGGCGGCGTAATTAACAACCTTGTCTTTACCGAGCCAGTTCAGAGTTGGCAAAAATTTCACCCCTTAATCTTCGTCGCCGACAGTCAGCACAGCCATAAAAGCTTCTTGTGGAAGTTCGACAGAGCCGACAGCCTTCATGCGCTTTTTACCGGCTTTTTGCTTTTCAAGAAGTTTGCGTTTACGTGACACGTCGCCGCCGTAGCATTTCGCCAAAACATCTTTTCTGCGCGCCTTGACAGTTTCACGAGCAATAATCCTGCCGCCAATCGCCGCCTGTACCGGAATATCAAAAAGTTGCTCAGGGATAATGCGTTTAAGCTTTAAAGCCAGCGTACGACCGACTTTAGCCGCGCGGGATTTATGAACAATGGCGCTTAAAGCGTCAACCAAGTCACCGTTCAAAAGGATATCGAGCTTGACTAAATCGGATTCGACGTAATTTGCAGGTTCGTAGTCAAGACTTGCATAACCGCGCGTCATAGATTTAAGCTTGTCGAAGAAGTCAAAAATAATTTCATTCAGCGGAATTTCGTAAGAAATCATAACGCGGGTTTTGTCTATGTAGTCCATACTCTTATAAGTGCCGCGCTTTTCTCTGCAAAGTTCCATAACGGCGCCGATATAATCAGCCGGTACGATAACCATAGCTTTAACGGTAGGCTCTTCGATAAATTTAATTTCAGTGACAGGCGGCAACGCGGCGGGGTTGTCAATGGTAAAAACTTCGCCGTTGGTTTTGTGAACTTTGTAGACGACAGAAGGCGCGGTAGTGACAAGTTTTAAATTGTATTCGCGTTCAAGCCTTTCTTGAATCACGTCCATATGAAGTAAGCCGAGAAAGCCGCAACGAAAACCAAAACCCAACGCGGCGCTTGTTTCAGGTTCATAGACTAAGGCGGCGTCATTAAGTTGAAGTTTTTCAAGCGCCTCTTTCAAATTATCGTAATCGGCATTATCGGTAGGATAGAGACCGCAAAAAACCATAGGCACGGGAGCGCGGTAACCTGCCAACGGCGCGGCGGGATTTTGCACGGTAGTTATCGTGTCGCCAACCCTAACGTCGCGAACATCTTTCAAACTGCCGCAAATGTAGCCGACTTCACCTGCTTGCAATTCGTTAAGCTCCTGCATGGACGGCGCGAAAATTCCAATTTCGGTAGCGTCAAATTCTTTACCTGTAGCAATAAGTTTAAGCCTGTCGCCTTTTTTAATTTTACCCGCCATAAGCCGTACGTGAGCAACGGCGCCTTTGTACGAATCAAAGTAAGAATCGAAGATTAAAGCTTGTAAAGGCGCGTCAATGTCGCTTGCAGGCGGCGGGATTTTTGCAACGATAGCCTCCAAAATATTTTCTACGCCTTCGCCGGTTTTGGCGCTGCAAGTCACGGCGTCCGACGCGTCAAGACCAATAGCCTCTTCAATTTCAGATTTTGTACGTTCAATATCGGCGCTGGGTAAATCGATTTTGTTAATGACGGGGATAATTTCCAAGTCATGGTCAAGTGCAAGATAGACGTTTGAAAGAGTTTGCGCCTCAACGCCTTGAGTGGCGTCAACTACAAGCAGAGCGCCTTCACATGCGGCTAAACTTCTTGAAACTTCGTAGGTGAAGTCAACGTGACCGGGCGTGTCAATTAAGTTAAGGTGATATTCGTTGCCGTCCTTCGCCGTATACTTTAAGCGTACGGTCTGCGCTTTAATGGTAATGCCGCGTTCGCGTTCAAGTTCCATGTTATCTAAAAACTGCTCGGACATATCGCGCTTTTCAACGGTGCCGGTGAGTTCAATTAATCTGTCAGCCAAAGTTGACTTGCCGTGATCTATGTGGGCAATGATTGAAAAATTTCTGATTCGATTATCCAAAAAAAATTCTCCCTTTACTTGCAAAATTTTTCTACGGGCATTATAATATTTTTAATTAAATTTGTAACTAAAAGATTTTAAGCAAAAAAAGGCGGTCGGTGTTAGCGTGTCGACCTCCTCTAGATATTTTAAATGGGGTTTTGAAAGCCGCACGGTTTGCGGCAATTTTGGACAAAAAAAAAGCGGTCGGTGTTTTCACCAAAAAGCGCTGAGAAACCTCCGCCTTTAGGCGTGGGGAGGAAAGGCGCACAATATTTTCTTGATTGTTTATAAATCAAACTGTATAATTTTATTATCGAGCAAACGGTTGTAGCTTAGGCTTTAAGGCACTCGATA